>JAHDGW010000004.1 GCA_020631635.1 Saprospiraceae bacterium | reverse complement strand
CATTTACTATTTGACCGCGTAATGGTCATCCCTGCTTACCAGAATGTAAAAGAAATCCGAGTAGACCGCAGATTTCAGGATGTAAAAAGAGCTACTCAAGATGAGACTCTCCATATAGCAAGTCTTACGATAGATTTCAATAAAAAAAGTCTAGGGTTGGATTGGTCTTATGGCTTAGACATACAACATAATAGTCTTGAGTCTGTAGCCTTATCAGAAGATATTATATCGGGAGTTATCCAAAAAGATGAACTCTCAAGGTACCCTGACGGCGAAAACGCTATGCAATACTCGGGTATCTACCTCAAATCAGAACGAAATATTTGGGATAACCACGTCAATATACAAGCAGGTTTACGTTTTAGTTTCAATCACATAAGTGTCCAATATATGCGTCGAGATTTGATAGCTTGGCCAGAGTCGTACTATGAAGGCTTGAATACCTATAACAATGCCTTGACATGGTCAGCGGGTGTTAGATATCAAAACGATGGTACTCGACTGCAATTGATAGGTGCAAGTGCTTTCAGGTCACCCAATATCGATGATATGGCCAAAATCAGAATAAAAGCAGGCGATATCACTATACCAAATCTAGACCTCAATCCAGAACGATCGAATAATATTGAATTTAATATTCAACAGAAAATCAAGAATACAACTAGCCTAAGAGCATCTGTTTTTTATACTCAGCTGCAAGATGCTATTATTAGGACTCCCTTTGCTTTACCTGACGGTAGTAATGAGATTATCGATAATGGTGATACACTTACCACAGTCGCCAACGTCAACGCATCATCAGGATATATCTATGGCTATTCTGTAGGAGGCAGTCATGAGGTCAATGATCAGTTTACTCTCAGTGCAGGGTATAATTATACTCATGGACGAGCACAAAGTGCCAATGAAGCAGAATCCCCTCTCGCTCATATTCCACCTTCCTATGGTAATATTAGTTTGTCTTATGAAAAAAGCACTTTCGATCTTTCTTTAGATTATAGATTCAATGCTTCAAAAGCGGCAGAAGATTTTGATCCATCCGTTGATAATCTTGATCTCGCAACACCTGTAGGGTCACTATCGTGGAATACTTTCAATTTTTATTCAGATTTCAAAATAGGAGATTTATCGCTTGGTCTTGCCGTAGAGAATATTTTTGACGTACATTATAGGCCATTTGCCTCTGGCATCAGTGCTCCGGGTAGAAATATCATCGTTTCATTACGATCAAGATTATGAGACTAAACAAGTTAATCACCCTTACCTTACTTCTATCATCTTGGGTCCAATGTAGCCTATGGTCTCAAAATGACGAAAAACATACGGAACTTGGTTTTAATATGACTCAAGCTCTGAGCATGTTTATCAACAATGATAATATCCAAAATAGTGATGTACCGTTTACCATCAAAAGGGTAAAAGGAAATAAAGCTACTCGATATGGTTTTGCATTTGACCTCAATCTCAATACCGACGAATTTCGAAGTTTAGAAGACAATACTCTATCTTTTAGAGTAGGAAGAGAGAGACGAAAAAAGATAGAATCATGGATCGATCTTATTTATGGACTAGACCTATTTACTCAAGCACAATATGTGAGAAGTAGCTCATTCATAGGTGCAGATAATATCTCCTTGGTCAGCACTGATCTACTTATAGGTCCACGGGCTTTTATAGGTTGTCATTTCAAAATAAGCCAGCGCATAGCCTTTGAGTTTGAGCTAGCTTTTTTGCTCTCCGGTAGCTACAATAGAGAAACCACAGAATTTTCCTTCGATCCGAGTCAAGATTTTTCAGAAAACTCATTAGACTATGATTTTTCTATGATGGCACCTCAATCATTTTATCTCATTATCAAATTAGGTAAATCATGAGGTCTATTATATCCACGATCATATTGACAGCCATGAGTATTATGCTGGTAGGGCAAAACGATGAACGACCCTCGCAAGATTATGCCGAATATGGCCTCAACACCACCTCTCTGATCAGTAAAATGATACCATTTGGCTCCAATGATATTCCGTACGGACCATTTGGCTTTAGCTACAAACGGTTTAATAATAACAGAGGATTTTTGCTTACACTTGGGGCTAATATAGACTCCAATCAAGATGATTTTATAGATGATAGTTTTCTAAATCTTGCTATAGGTTTTGAAAAGCGTAGAGATGCGGGTGAGCATTGGACTTGGTACCAAAACTATCAGATGATACTCTCTGGAGGTAGCCTCAATATAGATCAAGATCAGCCGCTCGATCCTTTTGGCAGAGATAGTGATGATGCTTATTTCGGTATAGGCTTTGGACTAGGGGCGGAGTATAGGATAAATCCTCATGTAGCCATAGGTACAGAGGCGGTATTGCTATTCGATTTCATCGATGATTTTTCGCTAGTCACCATTCCTCCTCTGGGAATTTTCATCAAATTTAGAACTTAAATCCTAGAGAAAACTGCATACCAAGATGTGTATCATTGTCATCTCTTAGGATAAATCCATTACCACTATTGAGCTCTCTAAGTGATACATCAGATGCTCTACGTGTCAAATCTCTGAAGCCATACTCTGCTCGTGCCGACGCATAAAAACCCGGATTGAAATAATATGAAAATCCTCCTACAAGACCTATATCAATAACCTTAAATAAGTTTTCCTCTACTTCATCAAATTGATAGTAAGCTCCTGCAATCTTAGGGATAGTAACGAGGTTAGTACCATTGACTATAATGTCTACACCGGGTACTATAAAGTTTCCTTCTAAGGCGACATCATCGAAATAATTATAATCTAAAGACTGAATAATCACAATATCACCAACTGCGACAGTACTATCATAATCGAGAGAACCCACAGCAGTAGGACCAAAAATGAAATTAGTATAGGCACCCCCAAAGACTTCCCATTTTTTACTCAGTCGTACATGTGCCGTGAATGGAAGACCGATACTGGCATTAGATTGCTCTAGCAAGTAACTATTCAGTGTTCCCTCATCTACATAATCAGCACTATGTATGATGAAGTAGCTTGGTCCTGAATACTCTTTTTTATGACCATTTTGAGTATATGAAACTTCTCCCCTGAGACCAAAACGATCCGTAAAGTTCCAAGTAAAGTTGATCCCAAAGTGAAATCCATCTTGGAAACTAGCGGTCTCCCCTTCTTCTAGTGCTCCACCAAGCTTCGACCAGTTGAGCCCTGCTCTTACTCCTATGTTGTAATCTTGAGCTTGCAACAATAGTGTACCGAATACAAAAAAGAATAAGGGTAATAGTACTTTAAATCTCATGATATTCATTTTCTCGTAGCGTATACATTTCACCATACCTAAACGCATCAATTGTCATTGTGTATGCCTATAAAGCTACTTTACAAGCCACAAAATTAATATTACTGAGCAAGTAACCCAATACTAAGCATGAAGGATATACAAAGAGATTGGAATATCAGGTAAATGCGTATACTTTTGCAGTCTTAAATCAACCGCTGATATGAGTCGCAGAAATAAGCTTGGGAAATTTGCCGATCTACTCAAATACCCACACGTGTATGAAAATTTTGATCCATTAATTCCCATACTACACAAATCGGCGACAGATACCGTGCAGATGAAAGGAAAGTGGAAAAGCGATCATTTTGGTAATGACAACCCACTTACACTAGAGCTGGCTTGTGGTAAGGGTGACTATGCCCTGTCTCTGGCAAGAGCATATCCTGGTCATAATATCATGGGTGTAGATGTCAAAGGTGCTCGTATATGGAAAGGCGCTACTGATGCACTCGAGGAGAAAATAGAAAACGTTGCCTTCTTACGTACAAGAATAGAGCAAATCGGAAATTTCTTCGAACCAAATGAGGTTGATGAAATATGGATTACCTTTCCAGATCCTTTTCTAAGAGAAAGTAAAGAAAATCGACGTCTTACCTCACCTAATTTTCTAGATCGTTACAAAAAGATCTTAAAGCCTGGCGCTATTATACATCTCAAGACTGATGAGGTACAACTCTATGATTATACAATGGAAGTACTATCAGAGTATGATGGTGTCAATATCATTTATCACAATGATGACATCTATGCCTCAGAGCTAGTATATCCAGAACTAGAATACAAAACCTTCTATGAACGCATGCACCTTGCCAAAGGGCTGACGATCAAATATATTCGGTTTACGATCAATTAAGCACCAATAAGTCACTAAAGCTCATCTTATATCTATGAAGATGTGGCATTCTATATTGTTGATCCTTGCTTTTACCGCGAGTTGCAATCTCTATCCTATTAAGAAGCATAAGAGTGTTGATCTTAGATTCGAGTCTTCTAATCAATTAGTTTCAATCTCTTCTAATAGAAAACTTACTTTCGGTGGATTCTTGGAAAAATATATCTATCAAGATGACTGCAGCTCCGAGAGTCTGTATTGTGCCGTTAATTCCGAAACTTTTGAGATAGAAAACTCTATAAAAACTCATGGACAGTATTGGATACCCCTACTCCTTAATGAATACTTTCCTTGTGGAGATATTTCAAAAATCAAAAGCAGAAATATATTCAGAAATATAATCTCAGATGAATGTCCTCATGAGCAATCTCTTAAACCCAAAGAAGATATTGCAGAATTTATAATAAATTTTGGTAATAAGTCTTATTACAGTGAGGCACCCAATAAGGCAATAATACATCTTGGCATCAGTCGTGAAACTAGTGTAGAGAAAATATTTTCAACACTAGAGATGATTTTTGAGGCACAAATAGAGGCCCATCGAAAATTACCTATAGATCAAGCCAATATTTCAGGGATAATAGTGCTCATACCATACGATTGTAAGTCACAAAAACAGACTACTCCGCTTTAAAGTGCTGCCATCCTTGTGCCTCTAGTGGATAAATATTTCCCCCTGAGCTATGGAGGTTTATTCCCTCTTTCTTATCCAAAATATCACCGATGAGATAAACACCTGGCATAAATCTTACTTTCTCCAAATCGTCAGGCTTCACGGTAAATAAGAGCTCATAGTCTTCTCCACCATTGAGAGCACAAGTGATAGGATTGACATTAAACTTGAGTGCCAGCTGATATGCGTCAGGTTGTATAGACACCTTGTCTTCTTCAATATATGCACCTACGTCTGATTGCTTGCAGATATGAAATAATTCTGAGGCCAGACCATCAGATATATCTATCATCGATGTGGGTTTAAATCCATGTTTAGCGAAATACTCAATCGTATCTTTTCTTGCTTCTGGCTTCAAGAATCTACGGAGGCAATACTCTTGATTTTCAAGATCTGGCTGTACCTGAGGAGCTTCGAGATATATTTGTTTTTCTCGTTCGAGTATTTGTAAGCCTAAGTAAGCTGCACCTAGATCACCACTTACACAGATGATATCTCCCGACTGAGCACCATCTCGATATACGATATCTTCGTTTTTTGCCTCCCCGATAGCCGTGATACTGATAATCAAACCCTTAGGAGAAGAAGTGGTATCTCCACCTACTAGATCCACATTATACAGCTTACATGCCAATAATATGCCTTCGTATAATTCATCGATTGCCTCTACAGAGTAGCGGTTAGAAAAAGCAATAGATACCGTAATCTGTGTCGGTCTAGCATTCATGGCGTAGATGTCTGATAGATTGACGATGACAGACTTATACCCGAGATGCTTCAGTGGTGTATACATCATATCAAAATGTATACCCTCTACCAGCATGTCACTAGATACAACTGTCTGTAAGTCTCCATGATCTATGACCGCAGCATCATCTCCAATACCTCTCCTACTCGATTTGTTTTGTAGTACAATATCATGAGTCAGGTGATCGATCAAGCCAAATTCACCAAGCTTATTGACATCTGTTCTTTTGGTCTCTTTATTTTCCATCTTCCTCCTTATTTAAAAGATTAAAAGCACTCAGCCATAATGCATCATGACTAGGTAAAGTTGCTTTAAACTTCATAGATTTTTGCGATACGGGATGCGTAAGCTCGATGTGATACGCAAATAAGTGAATACTCCTATCCTTATTGGACCTACGAGCACCATACTTTACATCTCCTTTGATAGCATGACCCAGATGAGCAAGCTGTGCTCTGATCTGATGAAATCTCCCAGATATGAGTTCTACTTCGACAATCGTGTATCGATCTAAAACTTGCAGGGATCGATATTTAAGATCGGCTGCCTGTCCTCTTTTAGGATTTATAAATGCCTTCTTTAGCTTCGTATCATGAAATATCTGATTGCTCAGCGTAGTCCACTTCTTTGCTTCTAGTTTACCTTCTACTATCGCAATATATCGTTTGACCAACTTTGAGTTATTGAGATGAGCATTACCTTGAGCTGATTTAGAAAACAAGGTAATACCACCCACGGGTCTATCTAGACGCGTAATCAGATGCACCTTATGCTTACAGTAGTTTCTGACCATTGTAGTCCATGAGGCATCTTCAGTCAGGTCATCTTGCACGGGTATACCAAATGGCTTATTGGCTAATAAAAATTGATTGTTGGACTCAATGATTTGGTCAGAAATACGGAATTTTTCGTTCATAAGTTTAGTCATCAAGCTCTTCATAATCAGTAAATACTTCTGGCTCCTGTTTATCCTGCGCATTGCGCTTAGCCTCATTTATTTTTTTTGTAACAGAAAACAGTCTGTAGATAAAATAAACGATGCTAGCCAGTACTAGATATTTCAATAACATGGTGCAAAGTTATCTATATTTCACGGTAGATTATGTTTATTATTACCCTAATAGTACTCGCATCTCCAAAGCCCCATTCTTGCATGAGAATATTATTACATTTGTAGCGTTTTTATTGGAATAATATTGATACAATTTAATTAGCCATATATGACCTCATTTAAAGGAATCTCTAGAATTATTTCCTGGACGGTATTTGTTATTGCTGCAGTAGTATATTTTCTTACTGCCGAACGTACTGGTAGCCTTTGGGATTGTGGAGAGTTCATTCTCGGAGCGCAGAAGTTACAGGTAGTTCACCCACCTGGAGCACCTTTATTTATGCTGATTGGTAGGCTCTTTACTTATGTAGCAGAATTAATCTCCAATGACCCCGCTGACATAGCCTTTTCCATTAATTTAATGTCGGGTATTTTTACTGCTTTTGGAGCTGGACTTGTGGCACAGATCACTATGATCTTTGGTAAAAGAATAATCAAAACAGATGAGGTACTTTCTCAATCCGAGTTATTTACCCTAGCCGCGGCAGGGCTTGTAGGTGGTTTGACTACAGCTTTCTGTACCTCTATTTGGTTTAGTGCGGTAGAGGGTGAAGTGTATGCATTGTCTACTTTCTTTACCATACTTACGTTTTGGGCATCTATCAAATGGTATGATCTACCAAATACTAAGTCCAATGATCGTTGGCTTGTATTTGTGGCATTAAGCGCTGGATTATCGATAGGAGTTCACTTACTGAGTATACTCACGTTCCCTGCAGTAGCACTTTTATATTATTATAAAAAATATGAAAAAACTACCTTACTGGGAGCATTATTAAGTATGGTCATCGGTGCCATCTCTGTAGTATTCGTCATGAAAGGTATCATTGCCGGTATTCCTGGCATTTGGAAATTCTTTGAGATACCAATGGTCAATAGTATGGGGCTTCCATTCCATACAGGTATCATACCTACGATTTTACTTTTAGGCGGTAGTACGTTTGCTCTATTGAGGTATGCCCATAAAAGAAATCTACACGAACTCCAGCTATTTACCATGATGAGCGTCATGGTGATCATGGGCTTTTCTACCATCGGAGTGATTGTAATAAGAGCCAATGCGGATACACCGATCAATATGAATGTACCTAGTGACGCTACTAGGCTGCTACCATATCTCAATAGAGAGCAATATGGAGAAAGAGCACTACTCCACGGACCTACATACTTAGGAGAGCCCAAAGGAATAGAGCGAGAAGATCGGCTGGGTCGACTCAATGGTCGATATGAAAAAGTGGATGAGAAGTTCAGTATGAACTTTGATAGTAAAGACAAAATACTATTCCCAAGAATCGGTCATAGTGAGAAAAGAGCTCAACATCAAGAATGGCGAAAATATCTTAACGAAGCGGGAAAAGGAAAACCAAGTTATGCATACAATATCAAATTTATGCTCAGCTATCAGTTTAACTGGATGTACTGGCGATATTTTGCATGGAACTTTATCGGTAGGCAAAATGGCGACCAAGGATATTATCCATGGGATAAACGTAGCGGTCACTGGGAGTCAGGAGTATCTTTTATAGATGACGCTAGACTATACGATAGCGAATTCAAACCAGACTCGCTATACTCAAAAGCAACTAATCATTACTACTTTATTCCGTTCTTGATAGGGCTTATAGGCTTATTCTTTCATTTCAAATCGAAAGGAAAAGATGCTACAGCTTTGCTTATACTATTCTTGATCACAGGTATAGGTATTATCTTATATTCCAATCAACCACCAAATGAACCTCGGGAACGTGACTACGTACTGGCAGGATCTATGTTTGCCTATTCTATATGGGTCGGTCTAGGAGTGGTAGGTATATTTCAAATATTGAGGAAAAACATCGCAAGTATCCCTTCTATGGCCTCCTTTGGAGTTGCAGCGGCACTAGGTCTCTTAGCCCCTGCACTTATGCTTAGCGAAAACTTTGATGATCATGATCGTAGTGAGCACTATGGTTCTCGAGATTATGCATCCAACTTCCTTGAAAGTTGCGAGCCCAACTCGATCATATTTACTTATGGTGACAACGATACTTACCCGCTATGGTATGCACAAGAAGTAGAAAATATAAGGACAGATGTAAGAGTAGTCAACTTAAGTCTGATAGCGGTAGATTGGTACATTGAAAAAATGACTTGGAAGGTCAATGAGTCAGACGGACTAAAAATGACTATACCTAAGGAGGCATATCGTGGTATCAAACGTAACCAAATGTGGTTTATGCATGATCCTCAAGAAGCAAATAAAGATCAACGAATAGATGCACTGGCCGAACTGAAATTCATAGCCGGTGATCGTGGTATCATGAGAGGAACTGATCGTAAGGGCAATAAGGTAGAGCAATACACCATCAGAACTCGTAAACTGGCTATCCCTTATGATAAATCAAAAGCTTTTCAAAATGGTTTGCTTACCCCTAGAGATACGGCTAATGTAGTCGAAAAAATACCTGTAACATTCAAGACTCGTGAACGTTACATTACCAAAGCTGAGCTTGGAGTACTTGATATCATTGCTAGTAATATCAATGATAGGCCCATATACTTTGCGATCACCTCTAACCCTGAAAAGCTTATGGGACTAGATGATTATCTACAACTGGAGGGACTTGGTCTGAGACTCATACCCGTAAAATCAAAAAGTGATCGTGATCTTTACATCTATGGAAATGGACGAGTCGATTCTGATAAGCTGTATGACAATGTCATGAATAAGTGGAAATGGGGTAATTTTGATAAAGAAGATCTCTACATCAACCCTAGTTATGGAGCAGAAATACAGGCTATGAAGATGAGTATACTGCGGGCATCTGTTGATCTTTCAGAAAATGGAAAACACGAAAAAGCGACTGCTCTAGCCAATAAATACTTTGATGCATTCCCTAATTTCAATTTCCAATACGACTCTACGATCTTTCCATTCATAGATGTGATGATTAGAGCTAAGGATTATGAAAATGCTAAAGAACACATAGAAATACTAGCAAATCTTACACAGGAGAAGCTATACTTTTTTGAAAGCTTAGATGAATCTGATTTCAGTAGTTTTCAAGAAGATTTCCAATATTCGCTCAGATCAGCAAATGATATTTTAAGGAATGTAGAAAAGCTAGAAGATCCTGAATTTGCACAAAGAATGAAAGATCTACTCGGCCAGTACGATATCAGACAATACCAAAATAGTCAACCTAAAGGATAGGATATAATGAAAGTAGCATTAGGATGTGATCATGCAGGATTTGACTATAAAGAGACGGTCATCAGACTACTCAAAAAACTTGATCATGAAGTGATAGATAAAGGCACTCATTCATTGGATAGCGTTGATTATCCCGATTTTGTGCATCCTGTAGGTGATCTCATTGACCAAGGTAGAGCCGATCGTGGAGTACTCATCTGTGGCAGTGGTAATGGTGTCGCCATGACCGCAAATAAACATAAAAATGTACGTGCTGCCTTGTGCTGGAAAAATGAAATTGCTAGTCTAGCAAGACAGCATAACAATGCCAACGTAATCTGTATACCAGCAAGATTTGTATCCGCTAAGATGGCTAGATCTATGATAAAAATATTCATGGAAACTCCATTCGAGGGTGGACGACACGAACGAAGAGTCTCCAAAATATCTTGCTAATAAAAAACCTATAAGTAATGAATAATCGTATAATAAAGATCTATACGTTCATCATGGCAATATCCGCTACGATTACGATTGATGCTCAGTATATAAGCTCAATCACCGCACCAGATACTACGATTGCCATATCATCGGATACCTCAGATATAGCCGTAAAAATTGCAAATACTATCACGGCAGCTGATATTAAAGTTCATCTAGATATACTGGCCTCTGATGAATATGAAGGACGAGAAACGGGAAAAGAAGGCAATCGCAAAGCTGCTCAATATATCGCTAATCACTATGATCAACTAGGATTACCTAATATTGGTGATGATGGAAAATTTCAAAAAGTAGCGTTTACTTGGTCCAAATGGGACGAAAAATCAATCTATGTAAATGATAATCGGTACAAGTATCTATGGGATTTTTTGGCATTTCCAGCTAGAAATAATGGTCTAGATTCACTGAAAACAGATGAAGTACATTTCATAGGATACGGTATAGATGATCCTGCGTATAGTGATTATAAGAAAAAAGATTACCGCGGTAAGGTTGTACTATTTTTTGATGGCGAACCCAAAAATAAAGTAGGCAAATACCATATCACCAGTAGTGATGTGCCTTCTAAGTGGAGCAAAGACATCAATACCAAATTGAGAACCGCTTACGACAAAGGTGTAGCTCTAGCGCTCATCATCACTCCTGATATCAAAGAAATGCTCGGTCGCAATAGGAGCCGACTACTTAGCCCTCAGATGGAACTCGGGGATAAGTCAGAGAGAACTGTAGACTTAGTAAATCATGCCTATATATCTACCACAATAGCGAAAGATATCTGGGGTAAGAAAGAGAAAAAAGTACTCAAAGCCAGAAATAAAGCCAATAAAAAAGGAAAAGCGAAACAAGTAAAGCTAAGTACTAAGCTTGATGTAAAACTCCAAAAAGGAATAAAGACATTATTTGGTGAAAATGTGCTCGGCTATGTAGAAGGTACCGATCTCAAAGATGAAGTCGTAGTCGTATCGGCGCATTTTGATCATCTTGGGAAGCGAGGTGACGATATTTATAATGGTGCTGATGACAATGGCTCAGGAACATCCGCTATCCTAGATATGGCAGAAGCTTTTAGCATTGCAAAAAAAATGAATGCGGGACCGAGAAGATCTGTACTATTTCTTAATGTTACTGGTGAGGAAAAAGGGCTTTTAGGCTCTGCCTATTATGCTGACAACCCTATATTTCCACTAGAAAATACTGTAGTGGATGTCAATGTAGATATGATAGGCCGAGTGGATGAAAAGTATGCTAATAACCCAAATTATATTTACGTAATAGGATCGGATCGCCTCAGTACTGAGCTACATAAAATCAATGAAAGTGTAAATCAAAAGTATAGCCAACTCATGCTCGATTATACGTATAACTCTGAGCAAGATCCCAATAGATACTATTACCGATCAGATCACTATAACTTTGCTGAAAAAGGGATACCCGCCATATTTTATTTTAGCGGTGTACATAGAGACTATCATATGACTACGGATACTCCTGAGAAAATTATGTTTGATAAAATGGAAAAAGTGACCAGACTTATCTTTCATACTACATGGCAACTTGCCAATCAAGATAAGCGCATCGAAGTAGATGTGAAGAAATAAGGTCAGCAGCTATCGTAAAATACAAAAGGCATACTCTAAATCATTAAAGTATGCCTTTTGCTTTATAGGGAGTCTATATTACGCTGTGATCTAGTTAGCTCGCAAGAGTGTTTCTATCGATTAGCCTAAATCCATTGCCGTGAATATTGACTATTTCTAGTTGGTCATCTTTAGCAAGATACTTTCTCAGTTTTGTTACAAAAACATCCATACTACGTGCTGTAAAATAGTTGTCTTCATTCCATATTTTGGTTAGGGCAACAGATCGTGGTAATACATCATTTTTGTACATACAAAATAATCGAAGTAAATGAGCCTCTTTTGGGGATAGCTTATCCTCTGACTTGGTCTTGCCGTTAGTGTATGTGAGTATTCTCAGAGGATAATTAAAATGATATTTTCCAATTTCAAATTCTTTAATATCCTCTTTTGGGTCTGGTGCTTTGGCACTTCGCTTAAGTATGGCTTGTACCCGATAGAGCAACTCCTCGCTATTAAAAGGCTTAGTGATGTAATCATCCGCACCTACCTTAAATCCTTCTAGCACATCCTCTTTCAATGTTTTAGCAGTCAAGAATATAATGGGTGTATCCTTATCTTGTTCTCTCACTTCTTTTCCCAGAGTAAATCCATCTTTTTTAGGCATCATGACATCAAATATGCAGAGGTCATAATCATCTTTATCAAAAGCCTGCTTACCGGCTTCACCGTCAGTAGCAAGTGTTACGTCAAATTCATGCATTTCTAGATATGATTTTAGCACATCTCCGAAATTTTGATCGTCTTCTACTAATAAAATTTTGTTTGACATTCGTTAAGTCTTTTTTTGATAAGAATTCTATAATTGGGATGTAACTTTTGGTATTAAGTCACTTTTATTCACCGGAAAATGAATAATAAAATTACTTCCTTTACCGAGTTCACTTTGTACTTTGATCGTAGCCTTATGGGCATCAACTATCGCTTTGACATAGCTCAACCCAAGTCCAAATCCTTTAACATCATGTAAATTACCTGTATGGACTCGATAGAACTTGTCAAATATATGTTTAATAGAATCGTTTGAGATTCCTATTCCGTTGTCTTTTACACTTATCTCCAGACCTTTTCTGTCATTTCTGGTAGAGATTGTGATATGCGGAGGGTTTTTAGAGTATTTCATTGCATTATCTAAGAGATTATGGATAATACTCGACAGGTGGGTTTCATCCCCAATAATATCAGGGGATTTTGCTTTTAAATCTAAACTGATACTTCCTTCCTTTTGCTCCACCTTTAAATTTGCATTTCGAGAGGCCTTTTTGATGACCTCGTGCATATCCAGGGTCACGAGGTTAAGGTCAAAGTCTTGTTTATCAATTCTTGCCATTTGCAGTACCTTCTCTACCTGCTTGAGCATTCTCTGATTTTCTTGTTTTATGATACCCGTGAATCTTCTGATTTTAGATTCATCATTGATAATCATAGGACTGGTAATAGAATCCGACGCCAATGAGATGGTAGCAATCGGAGTCTTAAACTCATGCGTCATATTATTGATAAAATCCGTCTTCATTTCAGAGACTTTCTTTTGCCTCAAAATAACCATAATGGTATACGAAAAACAAAATAAAATCAGACCTGTAAATATTAAAGAAGTAATCAGTGATGTACTTACCTGGGACCAAAGAAAACTATTTTTTTTAGGAAAAAAGATTTTTAAAAACCCTGGATTGGCAATTTCTGTCCTAAATAAATCGATCTGATACTCTGATCTCGTCAGACTATTATTGATACCACTTTCACTACTTTTTTCATCTTCGTTGACTAGCGGCACATACTCCCCATCTACGATGAAGAATCCCTTATCGCCATTGGAATAGACTCCATAGTTATAGTCGAGATCTATCGATTGATCCTGAAGCTCTCTGAGCATGAGCCGATCAATAGTCCTATTGCTTATATTATCAAAATCATCTTCTGGATTTAAATATGCATAAGTATCATTGAATAATGATCGATCTAGCGAACTGATGGAGCCCATGTTGCCTAAGTACTGTTTAGCTCCGAGCTTACTCTTTGTACCAAAAGGTGATTTAGCAATCTTATCTAGGTCACTTTTTACATCTTTTTTGAGTGATGCTTCTTTCTCTATTTGCTCCTTGACTCTATTCAGCGTCATGGTAACTTTAGAATCAAAATTCTCCTCATTGAGGTCTACCTGCCACTTGATCCAGTAGTACTGAATCAGTGTGATGCCTACCAATGCACCAGTCATCAAAATTATTATCGCCCAGATGGACCTCTTGCTCATAGCTTTACTTATGTTGTACCTAACACTCCAACAGCTGCTAATCTATTCAAATACTAGCTATTTTAACTAGGTTTTAACCCTTAAAAAATGGCTCTCCACCACTTTGATATGTAAATTCAAGTCAATTTTAAATATAAACGAATTATTATGAACACCAATAAACTGTTTTTTACTACCCTTCTACTAGTCAGTATTATCTCTCTTTGTATCACTAATACTATCGCTCAATCAGAAGAATCAATCACTATAGAAGAAGAAATTACGGATGATGGCAAAAAGAAAATTACAAAAAAGGTAATTCGAAAAATGGATGGCGAGACCAAAGAACATACGATCAAAAGTACGTATGAAAAAGAATATCAAGTTGTCGTCGTAGATGATAATGGTAAGCGCAAAGAACTAAAATGGGATGGTACAGGTGAGATGCCAGAAGAAATGAAAGATCTACTAGATGAACACGAAATCCATCTAGATAACCATAAATCCCTAACTAAAGAGATCGAAGTACAGGTAGACGCCATGGATGACGAAGACATTGATATCAAGGTGATCGGTGACGTAGATGAAGAAAATATGAAAGTTGTCGTAAAAGAAATCAATGGCGAGAAAGTAGTGACCGTAACGGTAGATGACGAGAGTGACAAAAAACCGCGACTAGGTGTGATGATCGAAGACGGTAGTAATGGTATACGTATCACGGAAATCATTAAAGATTCTAAAGCCGACAACGCTGGCTTACAGGCTGGAGATATTATCCAATCTATCAATGGTATCAAGATAAACGATAGTGATATGCTGATCACAATTGTGCAAAACATTATCGATGATGCTCGTATTGTTTATACCCGTGATGGTAAAGATATGAGCACCATGATTCAGTTTGAATAGCATCTAGTCAAGTATCAGCACTAAGTTTTGGGAGTACAAAGTACAGCATGGCTATTACTAATGGTAAAAAAATAGGGTCAAACAGAATATATCTGCTTGACCCTATTTTTGTAAATTATTTTTTTAGATGAGCTAGTTGAGATTGAACCTAACGGTAACCCCTCCACGCATACTGGTGACATCTACACTACTCGACAACTTTGGTTGTTGTTTATTATAATCAAAGAATGCTCTCAAGGTCAAATTTTCATTGATATCATAATCTACTGATGGACTGAAGCTTATACTTCTAGCACCTCTTGTTGGCTCGGCCGAATAATCACTATCTAGCTCATGTAGCACCGTAAGATCATCTCCTAATGCAAAATCTACGTTGAGCGTAAGCTCTCTGCCTCTGAAGTTATTGACTGATCCACCACGGCCCCCTCTTCCTCCACGGCTGTTGTTAGTATTGTTATTTAATTTATCGGGATCTTCGTCCTTTTTGTCACGGTCGCTTCTAGAGTTTTTCTTACCCTTGTCACCTGTCAAAAACTTGATATTGACATCTGGGAAGGTATAGCCAAATCCGAATGCAATCTCTTTATTCTTACGCTCTTGAAGATTAGTTGTCTCTAAGATCAATGCAAGATTACGAGTCTGGCGATATTCGAAGTCGATCTTCATATCACTTTTCGTTTTGATCTCAATACCAATAAGAGGCTCAAAGCCCTCGTCGATCACTACTTGAGGTATCTCTATCTGAGAGTAAAAATTACCATTCTCCTTGATACCTGGTAGGCCAGGGATATCCTGACCAAACTCTAGATCAAACTCCTGATCACTGAAGTATTGATTGACACTTAAGGTAGACTTATAGCCATGCTTAAATACAATCGAGCTAAATATCTCTTTCATAAAAGAAAGCTTAGATAAGCCTTTATACTCCAAATTCCAGTTAGGTCTTGGTATATAACTACTATTCGCTATCTGTTGCTCCAAATTCACTTCCTCTCCATTGGTATAATCTAGATTATTTACGTCTTGCCCCGTATATGCCGCTAAGAAAGATGGTATGATCACCTGTGATGCACTACCGCCATATCCTTCCTTGAATCCAAGATCAAGCTCATGAGGTATATCGTTATTCGCAAGATTTCTAGATACTAGATATCTATTGGCTTTCATAGTCTGAAACAGCTCAAAGGAATTTGTATTGAACAGTGTCTGGAAAGATGCATAGGTCACTTCAAATGATCCTACATCTTGTCTTGCCACTTGCTGAAAATCAGGTACTCCTTCGATATCTGATAGATTTCGGAAGTTCTCTTTATGATCTTTTACATATCTCTTATTGAGTTTTACATTGACTTTAAGATCTCTAATGGGTTCGACATCGATATTGGCATCCCATGATATCGTACGATTTTGTAGTACTTGACCATTGAATAATCTATCGTCAGTGATCCACCCACTATTGGCAGCATCGTACAACCAGTTACTGCTTGAATTAGGATCATCTACGTAACTAATATCTGGCTGCCATCCAAGGACAAAAGCAGCGCCTGGTGCATCAAAACCAGAGGTCAGACCAAGGTATTGAGGCGATAAACCCGCATTAAATCCTGGCACTACTGTGGCTAAATTTTCTCTGTAGTTAAACTTAATATTTCTCAATGCAAGCAATGGCTTGATCAATATGCGCTCTATATCGCTAGGGCCATCCCGCTTACTCTTTTTACGCGAGCGATCATCCTTTTCATCTTTTGTTTCTCCCTTAGCATCATCTTGTTTTACCTCTCCTCTAGTCTTTCGTTTTGTTTTACGATTACTCTTTTTACGGTCTATACTTTTAAGGTAATTGGACTTACTGTATAACTTGGTAAAATTCAATGATACATTAAGACTACGGCTTTGATTGTTTTGTATAATACCACCAAACTCTTGTATACTTAAGGGTGCTGCATCCCAACTGTATCCTGCATTGTAACTTGCCTTGGCTGTAGTCCAATCTAATAATGGTATGTACTTGAGTGGCGCTGTAAATGTCACAGCGAGATCATGCTGGTATTGACGATTACGTCCCCCATTAGTGATATTATCCCATCTGTAATCGCTTACAAAATCAGGATTTTCTCTTACGATATCGCTATAGTTTTGACCGTTAGCATCCGTTTCATTACCAAATTGATCCTTCCACATCCTATTGCTGGGGTCACTTACCCACGCTTCTAGGTCGGTGGTTCCTGCTGGTGCATTAGTCTCTCGCGGGACTCCCACTTGGCGAAGCTCATCTACCACTGAAGTATTAGTTGCATTGAAGTTAATCTTGATCGATTTACTTAGATCCCAGTTGAGCCCATACTGCCGAGTCCAATCAAACCGCTGATCATCAAATGCATATACGGGTACTTCTGGTAGACGGTATTGTCGCTCATTTTTATAACGACGCATCTCGGTCGTAAAATTGAACGATTGCGGCAGCGGGTTAAAGTTGAACTCGCTCAACCATTTGAGCCATTTGCCTTTTACACCTTTAAAAGGCTTAATGTAGTTAGCTTTTCGACTATAGTTATAATCTAGTGCTCCTCTTATATCCTTAGTCCGATCTTGATTATAAAATTCATCGGTATGGTTCATTTCGGTATAAGCATAGCTTGCACTGAAGTTTTCTATATCCCATGGTTTGGGAGTTCTTTTCTTTTCTTTTTTGGCCTGTATTTATTTTAGCGCCTACCTATACCTTGATTGGCTCTTTTTGTTGTTTTTTTCTTGGAGCCACCTCTATTTTTCTTGACATTGGTAAAATTGAAAGTCTTGATCGTCGTCACATCCTGACCCCGATTTCGTATTTCTTGAGCCTCTTCTCCTGTTGCCTGTCTCGAGCTGATTGTTTCCTCAGCCGTGAGATCCAGTTCGTAGGGGTCCCACCTCTCTTTAATGGTATTTTTTGAATATTGAGCAAAAAACGGAATGCTTACATTCCATGCTTCTGGTAAGATCTTACCGATCTCCAGATTGGTGGCCACGTCCCAGTTGGTACGTGTATCTTGCTGTCTATCTGCCAGTTTATCATTTAGAGCACCGAACCCTATAGTAGAAAATCCACCAGAGGCCGTCACCGACCCGAGATCAGCCATCTGTATATCCATACGTGCAAGTCCAGCATATCCTCCTTGCTCTTGTAGTCCCGTGGCTCGCAGTTCGTTGATCCAAACCTCTGATCTATAAAACTCTAACTCGGGAGAGCTCTTTGATCTTACCCCAATCTCAATACCTTTTACATAACCTAGACTTGGGTTTCCTATAATCTTTACGGTATCAGCAATTTCTCCCGGTATACTATTTTCATCCAAAACAGCCTCGGCGAAAATCTCACCAGCAATTCCATTTAGATTTCGTCTTTGTTTCAAATCTGTCAATAACTCCAGGGGAAAGTCAAACATATTTTCATCTTTCCATATGTTCTCTTCTGATGATATACTTTGATTTGGATCAGACATCACCAGTGGTATCTGATACTCGTAGTAGTTCTGTTTAAAATCTTTACCAACCTTGAGATAGACGAACAAATCACCAGGATCTATAGGGTCAGCACCATCTGAGTCGATAGGTGATAAGTCCTCTGCATGCACAAACATTTGCATCCGCTCATAGAGTCTTAAGTCTACATTAGTAAACTTAAATACGCTCGCTTCACAGCCTGAGCTTGGAAATTTATTGATCTGTAGTGCAAGAGACTTTTCATCCTGTCTTAAATTGGAGAATGAACTAAATAATGTCTGTTGCTTGATCCCTTCTGGAAGGACATAGTTAAACGGTGTTTTATTTGAATTCTCCTGAACTCCTACGTCGTCAATACTAAATTGAACAAAATCTCTAGGCACATCTGGCCCTGCGAAGCAATCTGGGATATTACGTCTCCATTGATTTCTTACTAATTCTAACTCAGCAAAACGTAGAGTCTTAGGCTTTGTAAAGCCTGTCATATACATTCTGATAAACTGTATGGATCGTAGACCTTCTATTCCGTTTACAGATTCTCCCTTATTGATGGGTATTTGAAATCTATACCATTCTTCATTAGGACCATTAGCTCTCACGACGGTACGCCGCTCTCTGATAAATTGCTCTCCTACATCAGCTGCCAATCCATTGTTGTTGTCATGGCGCAGTTCTACTTTGTATTCGTAGTAGCTTTCGCTGGTCTCAAGAGATCGGTTATTGTTCAGATCTTCTACTTGTGGGTTACGGTCTCCTGCCAATGCAGAAGCATTATTAGAGCTCTCTAAGTTTGTGTTATCAGGTCTATTTCCTTGAGGGTTATTATTCTCTTTGTATCGGACAGTAAGGTCGTTTACACCATTATAAGATGGATTATTGAAGGCTACAAAGTTATCACCTGACGGATCTTCATTGAGTACTTGTTCGTTGCCAAAACTGGCGAGATAGTCCTGAAACTTTACTCTTTCTGTTTCATCATTGAGACCATCATATCCTTGATCCTGTTTATCTCCTTCTTGGTTGTCATATGCAATGATGGGCGGTATTCTGATAGGTACATCGCCCCATACACTTTCTACTATTGGTACTACATCAGTATCGTTGATAGGTATTGCATTTTCAAAAAACTGGACATCATCCTTCAGTATATCTTCTGATACATTACCCAAGTTGAAGTATAAAAATCCTGTCTCATTGTCATCAGGATCACCACTATCTCTTCGCTCCATAAATGGATTCATCATCCAAAATTCGATATATTCTACATTAGCAGCCTCGAAGTCATTATTATTGAGCTCTCTCATGACCCCACCCCATCGAGTTTCAGGTTCCTTCAGTTTTATCTGATTTTCATTGGCATCAAAAAAAGCTCCAGCGGTATTATCGTAACCATCACCAGGTAGGTCAAAATTATATGGACCTCTCTCCTCTGGATAGTATGAAAGATCGAAGGTAAATAGGTTAGGTAGCTGATCAAATGCTAGATCACGATCAAAAAGATCATCCTGCAGTATTGTTCTTGTATAAGGATCATCCTGATCCTCAGATGATTGTGTTACTTGATCTATACGATACCAACTCAATTTTGCACGATTGGCTCCATACTCTAAGTTATCTACAAGCTCTGCTTCTGGTCGGTAGCTATCTGTACCTTCTCGACCTAGTGGAGTACTAGCCAATACCCATTCTAGCGGTTGCGTTCCTAATGGTATAGCACTAGCGGCACCCTCAAAGTCATCAATACTTACTACTCCTGTATCTTCTCCAGATAGATTGATCGCATTATTATGTCCTGGCCTTAATGCTGCTACTTCTCCAGAAAAATTAACAGACGAAGGTACGTTTGTACTATAGAAAGGAAGTTTATCTACCGCTTTAGTAATCCATTCAGAATTTTTACTAAAATTCATATCCAAACCATAGATGCGGTTATTGATTGGATCATCTCCAAAATTTACTTTCTCCGTAAATGGTCTTTCTTTCAGTTGTAAAAATGTAGCTCCAAATTGAAGGTTATCACTATACAGGTAATCCGCTCTGACACCGAGCATATTCTTTTGCTGTAGGCTAAATAAGGACTGATCCTCAAAGGATACCCTGATCGGGGTACCCGACTGGAGGTAGGCATCATTAATGATTTTCAATCTACCGATACCATAGTCTATTTCATAATCTTGTCCTTCTATCAAGGTGACACCACCGGCACGTACGGTTACTGACCCTTGTGGTATATTAAATGCTCCTAGTGAGATTTCGGATGAAACACTAGACTTAAACTGCCCAGCCATCACAAATCTATTTTTCTCTAAAAAGTTACGAGCTCCCGTTACGGTGGTATCATATAACTCCTGATACTTATAAAAAGAAGGATCAACTCCTGGCGCCGCATCAGCAAAAAGCTCATCCAATGAAGAACCGAATGGTTCCAAAACAGGGAAAATAATCGTTCCGCTACGTGGAATTACGGTCACTCCTGGCACAAAGTCAAAACGACCATCAGGTTGTGGATCTAACTTTGAGTTAAGCTTATCTAACTGAAATAAATCTAGTAAGGGTAAATAGCGAATACCATCTTCTGGTATAAATCGCTTGAGCGATCCATCAGTGTTATCCTCATAGAAGATATCAAACACAAAATCTTCTGTACCTAGCTGACCTGTACCTAGTGGATATACGTTTTTCATCATGAGATCCCATGATGGTAATGCAGGTATCTGATTTGAGCTTTTGAGCATCTTTAGGTATATCACATTGTCAGGCTGAGGCTCAGCACTCTGATCTGTACTAGAGCTATTGGCATCTTCAGTGACCTCACCTACTTTATATATACCATCGCCGTTGTAACTATAGTTATACTCATATGCGACAGCTAGCGCTTGATTGGGTCTGAGTCTTACATTGAGTGATATAAATCCAAGTTGCTCATTGAAAGAATATTCACTGGGGCTAAGCTTTCTTGCTCTAAATTTTTCGAAATCTACATTTTCTCGTAATTGGTATGAGGGCCCTATCAGAGATTGTACAGTCATAGACTGAATACGAGTAGATGGATCATCAGCTAACTCCCTGTACAATCGATTATTATCATTGCTTGGTAGTATAATGCCATCAGCATCTGTCTCTTGCATAGCTGTGCTGGGTGGAAATATACTAGCAGGATTATCATAGTTAGCTAAATCAGACTTTGCCAAATCTGCTATAGCACAAACCGTCCTCGTCTGCTCTACATTTCTATCCGTCATCTCCTCTACCCATACTTGAAGTCTTACGATACCCATCTGACTTTGGATGTATGGTAAATCTATAAGTGCTTCTTCAAATTTTTCTCTATGGTAATGAGATAAAAAGAAGTGCCTATTCTCATCATACTCATCAGGTCGTACTTCAAACTCCTGTACGACGGCACCTCCATCGATCTGGATATCTTCTTGCTGTGATCGTTGCTGAGAAGCCAGCAAAGTCAAGAATAATTTACCAAATTGGAGCTCTGTTTTGATACCAAAAAGACTCTCAGACCCTTGAATGAGCTGACTATTGAGTGGCATCGACACATTACCTGCTTCTATATTTTTAATGATATCATCTTCTGAAAATTGCTCCGTGTCGTAGGCTATTTTGATACGACGATCAAAATCAAAAGTCGCTTGTGTATCATAATTAAACCCAAGATTTAACTTTTTACCAATACTACCCTCTACATTCATTTTGATCGCCATATCAAAATCAAAAAGAGGCCCTTGTACACGTTGTCTTTCGAGTAATGCCGGATCATCACGTTTATTATAATCAAATCCTGTCGTGATATCTATATTACCCTGTGGTTGGATATTGACTTCGCTACCCCCAAATAATCGATCGATGAGATTATCTTTCACATCGATTTTAGCCATTGGATCTATTTTTCCTGATCCACTTTTTACACCTGAATTTATACCTGCTAGCTTACTAAAATATTGCCGTTCTTGTTCTTTGCCTCGGTGATCTAGATATTCACCGAAGGTCATTGTTGTGGGGTTTCTAAAATATTCCTCTCCGATCCTCTCCGTAATGATGTATTGATTAGACGCCGGGTCATACTCCACCTCCTGTGTCACATTACTAGGTGTAATGTCAAATGGATTGTAATAGTCATTATTAATAAAATCAGTATCCCGATCTCTTAATGGGATCGTATCAGATGACATCTCAACGATTTTTACAGCAGGAGTACTTATCTCCTCCAGCGCTGGCCCCTTCGTAAAAGCCGATGCATCATTGAAACCGAACAAAACCACGCTGATGACTGTTATCAATGTGTATGTGAATCTCCTCATATGTAGTGTCTCTTGTGGACCTTTCTTCAATTGTTATGCGATATGCATAGATATGCATTCGTCAAAATCACCAATTATAAACTCAATTAATGGACAAATATTATGTCAATTGACGTAATATCATCTTGATTAACGTTTCTACTTGATCAACCTGCGGATTCTTGGCTAAGATCATATCAATTTTCTTGCTGATCGTTGCTTTTTGGAATCCAAGTGCTAACAATGCAGATAACGCCTCTTCTTTGAGACTATTGTTTGATCCGAGCGAAGTTTCGGTTTGTTCCATCCCTTCTTTGATCAATTTGTCTTTGAGGTCAAGTATGATCCGTTTGGCGGTCTTGGGACCTATGCCTTTTATCTTATTGATAGCCACTACGTTTTCATTGACAATGGCTTGTTTTACTTCTTCTGGTGGCATGTAACTCAACATCACACGAGCCGTATTGGGTCCTATACCAGATACTGATATCAAATGCTTAAATAATGCCCGTTCTGCAATAGTCAAAAAGCCATATAAGGTATGGCTATCCTCCTTTACCTGAAGATGTGTATATAGCCTCACGGCGTCTTTACCTTCTAATCCTTCTGCCGTGAAGAGGCTAATATTGATATGATAACCTACTCCGTGGGTTTCAAGGTATACGTACGTAGGACTCTTGAAGCTTATTTCTCCTTTTATATAACCAATCAAAATGTGCTAATTTGTTGGTGTAAAGCTACTCAAATATTATGAAATAATTATATATGATTATAGCCTTGGTATATGTCATTCCCAAGTAATTTTCAGATTACTTTTGTACTAGCAAATAATAGAACTCGACTATGAATATTTTGATACTTGGAAGTGGAGGAAGAGAACATGCCTTAAGTTGGAAAATAAGCCAATCTCCATCTTGTACTTCTTTATATATAGCACCGGGTAATGGTGGCACCTCAGCACATGGGTCTAATCTTGATATCCAAGTTGGAGACTTTGATGGAATAGTGAATACTATCCAAAATCATGCAATCGATATGGTTGTGGTGGGGCCTGAGATTCCATTGGTCGATGGTCTCAAAGAATACCTTCAAGATCACCTAGAGACTATGCCCATATTCGTAGGGCCTGGTAAATCAGGAGCAATCCTTGAAGGTAGTAAGGCATACTCCAAGGAATTTATGAAAAAATATAAGGTGCCAACTGCAGCTTACGGTACATTTTCCAAAGAGTCTCTTTCTGAAGCTAAAGCCTTCCTTAGTACGATGGATGCTCCTTATGTACTCAAAGCAGATGGTCTTGCCGCTGGTAAAGGTGTACTGATCATAAATGACTTGTCAGAAGCAGAGGCGGCACTCGACGAAATGTTTTCTGGAAAATTTGGTGACGCTTCTTCTACGGTCGTGATCGAAGAGTTTCTAGATGGTATTGAGTTTTCTGTATTTACTCTTATCGATGGCAAAAACTATGTCATCCTTCCCGAAGCGAAAGATTACAAACGCATAGGAGAAGGTGATACTGGTCTCAATACAGGTGGCATGGGTGCTATTTCTCCAGTTCCTTTTGTAGATGCTACCATTATGGAACAAGTAAAACAAACCATCATAGAGCCGACCATCGCAGGAATCAATGCAGAGAAGCTAGATTATAAGGGCTTTATCTTTTTTGGCTTGATCAAAGTAGGAGATACCGTAAAAGTGATAGAATATAACTGTCGTCTTGGTGATCCAGAAACTGAGGCTATCATGCCACGTATTAGCTCTGATTTGGTACCAATATTAGCAAGCTTAGCTGATCAGACTTTGGACCAACATAGTCTCGAAATCAGCGATCATATATGCTCAACGGTCATGATGGTATCAGGAGGATACCCTGAAGCATATAACAAAGGTAAAATCATCAACTTTGAGCATAAAGATGATGATCTACTTTTCCACGCGGGCACCAAAGAAAAAAACGGGAATATCGTAACGAATGGTGGTAGAGTACTGAGCGCAAGTGCGGTAGCTCATGATATGCAATCGGCATTGGATAAGAGCTATGATCTAGTGAATAGAGTCTCTTATGATCAAAAGAACTATCGTACCGACATCGGAAAGGATCTGCTCTCGTTATGAGTCATGATCTGATAGATATCGGAAAAATTATACATGCTCATGCGCAGATAGCATTTCCTAAGCATACAAAGATTCAGAATTTCTATTTCGATTCTAGAAAAATTATAGTAGGAGAAAATGCTCTATTCATCGCTTTGAAAACAGCACATCGTGATGGTCATAATTACATACAACAGGCGTATGATCAAGGTGTAAGAAACTTTCTGGTCGAAAGATATGACGATGCGCAAATAGATGCCAACTTCCTGCAGGTCAAGGATCCTTTGCAAGCTCTTCAACAATATGCTTCTGCGTATCGTCAAAGCTTAACTACACATATAGTAGGCATCACAGGCAGCAATGGAAAGACTATCGTAAAAGAATGGCTGAAATCCATGACCAAAGATCATCATGCCGTATTTGCAAGCCCCAATAGCTATAACTCTCAGCTCGGTGTTGCTTTATCTTTGCTCATGATCCAAAAACAGCATGACTTCGCTTATATAGAATGTGGTATATCACAAAAGGGTGAAATGTCGAAGCTCGAGCAAATGGTACTCCCTAACACCGTGATCATCACGAATATAGGTGATGCTCATGATCGAGGATTTGAAAATAGAGAGGAGAAGGTCAAGGAGAAATTAATATTAGCCAAAGATGCTCGTCTAGTCATATGTCACGATAGTCATCAACAGATCCGAAAATATCTCAAGGATACTAGCGGAGCTATATCATGGTCATTAAAGTCCATCGCGAAAGATGAAAAGAGCTCAATAAATATCTTAATTGGCCATCGTGAAATGACATTTGCTATACCTAAGCAACTAAGATCAAGTCATACTATAGAAAATCTTGCACATGCCATTGCCTATTGCAGCATCCATAAGCTTCTTGATCATGAACTTATACAACAAGAAATCAATAAACTGGATAAACTAAATCAAAGGCTCAGTATACATACTACCTCCTCAGGCCTTACTATTTTAGACGATAGTTTTAGCTGTGACTTGGAGTCTATGAAAATCTCACTCACCAGTTTCAGTAAATATATTGTCGAATACAAGTCATTTGTCATACTTACAGATTTTGCAGAAGAGCACGGAGATACCGACCAAAAATGGGCCGAACTACTACCTATTATTAATGCTAGTAAGCTCACTAAAATTCTCTTTATTGGTAAGCAGCTACTTGCCTTACAATATAAGCTAAAGCCAGAACTCGTCATCGTAAACGATATCGTAGAGTTGTACCCATTACTTGATGACATGATTGGTACTTTTAGGAGTTGTCTTATCAAGGGAGCATCTAGGTATCAACTATCCAAGGTGATCGGATATCTAGAAGAATTTAAAAGTCATAACACCCTTCATATCAATCTCGAGGCACTTCGTCATAATATCGATTTTTATAAACGCAAACTGAACACGGGTACTAAATGTATTGCTGTTATCAAGGCCAATGCATATGGAAGTGATGCCAAAATAATTGCCAAAGAGCTCGTACAATCCTCTATAGATTATCTTGCCGTTGCCTACCTAGCAGAAGGGATAGAGCTCCGAAAGTCAGGAATTACTACTCCCATCATGGTACTGACGCCAGACCTGACCAAACTCGAACTCTTTGAATATTATAATCTAGAACCTCAAGTATATGATATTCAATTATTTGAGGATATACATACAAAAGGCAAACTAAAAATCCATCTTAACTTAGATACGGGTATGAATCGGCTCGGGTTAAAAAGGATAGATATCCAATCTCTTGAAAAAATTAAATCTCGGGTCAAAGTGGAATCTATATACAGTCACATCAGGGCCACGGAAGATATGCATGACGCCGAAAACACTCATCGTCAAGTATCTTTATTTTTGAAACAATACCGTCAGATTACTACCGTACTAGGCTATCAGCCATGGAAGCATATATTGAACTCAGAAGGCATTACCAATTATCCAGAATATTACTTTGATGCCGTACGAGTGGGTATAGGCATGTACGGCATTAATTATAATACATCATCTCTATTGCAAATCACTCATAGACTAGAGAGCGAAATCATACAAATAAAAGAGGTCAGCCTAGGAGAGACTGTTGGGTATGGCGCCTTCGGCAAGGTAAATCAATCTAGCCATATTGCCATATTACCTCTCGGATATGCCGATGGGATATTACGATCATTGAGCCTCTCATCATATCGAGTATGCATTGATAAGCGTTACTACCCTATTATCGGTAAAATTTCGATGGATCAGATGTGCATTAATCTGGGAAATGATCAATATCCTATAGGTACAAAAGTTGAAATTTTTGGGAAACAAGTTACTCTACAGCAAATGGCCTCTTGTGCAGATACTATACCTTATGAAATCTTGTGCAGTCTATCCGCTAGGATCAAACGAGTATTTCAGAATGCTTAGAAAACCAAAAAGATATAATCTTTGAAGTTAACGAAACGTTTAAGCTTATCCTGTTTAAAATAGGCGGTAAATAAATTAGTACTTTTACACTTTTATATGAGACCCTATTCACTATGAGATTGATCCTACCTCCGTACCTTCTTGCCATACTAGCACTTTTGGTTAGTACCACTTATTCTCTTGGACAAGGAGAGACTCTTTTTGAAGTCGATGGATATCCTGTTACCCAAGATGAATTTGAGTATATCTATAAAAAGAACAATAGTAAAGATGCCGACTACACAAAGCAAAGTCTGGAGGAATATTACGAGCTCTATAAAAAGTTTAAACTCAAAGTCCGAAAAGCTCGTGATCTTGGGTTAGATACCTTGCCACGACTTAAAAAAGAACTGCAAGGGTATAGGGATCAACTATCAAAATCTTATCTCGTTGATAAAGAAATATCTAATAATCTATTGCAAGAGGCTTTTAAGCGACAGCAACATGACATACGCATGAGTCATATCTTGGTGACACTATCACCAAAGGCGAAAGAAGGTGAAGTGGCAGCTGCGATGATGAAGGCGAAAGATATCAAGAAACAAATAGATGGTGGTATGTCATTTGAAGATGCCGCTAAGCAATATTCTGCTGATAAGTCTTCTGCTATCAATGGAGGAGATATAGGATACTATACCGCTATGTTGCCAGAGGGGTTCTATGAGTTGGAAAATGCGCTATATACCACTAGTGTAGGTAAAATATCAGACGTGGTACGATCTAAAGTAGGGTTACATATCATAAAAGTTACTGACAAAAGAGATGCTTGGGGACAAATAGAAGCAGCACATTTATTAATAAGAAAGAAGGTCGCCGGTAAAGAGAACCCTAATGCAAAAAGTCAGGCTGATAGCCTATATCAAGAGCTTCAAAATGGTGAAACCTTTAGAGAGCTAGTAAGAAAATATAGTGACGATAATACGACCAAAAGTAAAGGTGGTAATCTTGGATATTTCGGTATCAACAAATACGACAAAGCATTTGAGAAGGTTGCATTTGAATTGGAGAAAGATGGTGATTTTTCAGCTCCCATAGAAACTAAAGTAGGATGGCATATCATCAAGAGGCTCTCAAAAAGAGATATCTCTGACTATGATGATGCCAAAAAAAGATTAACAGCCAAACTAAATCAAGCGAAACGGTATGATATAGCCCGTAAGGCACTCATAGAAAGCATCAAAATAAATGGTAATTATCAGCTTGATGAAAAAGTTTTTTCAGCATTTGTAAAAAATTTAGATCAGAGCTTCTACACCTACCAATGGAAACCATATCAATTTGAGGATGTCCGTCTCTTTTCTTTTGATAATGGAATTTCATCTTCACTCAGAGAATTTGCCGATTACCTAAAGAAAAATTCTAGAAAACGGCTACGTTTTGATAAATCCGTACCTGTCGCAAATTCTGCAAAGGAGATGCTCAATGAATATGTTGAAGACTACGCTATTCAATATGAAGAATCTACGTTGGAGTCTAAGTATCCTGAATTTAAAGCATTGATGCGAGAGTATTCAGAAGGTATCTTACTTTTTGAAGTTACGAAAATGAATATTTGGGATAAAGCCGCTAGCGATACCGTCGGTCTCGAGAGGTTTTTTGAAAATAATAAATACAACTACGAGTGGAAAGAGCGAGCAGAGCTTGAGACATATAGCATCTTTACGGATGACCTAAAAAAGATAAAGGAACTAAGAAAGGCTATCAAAAAAAATAGCTGGGAAGACATACAAAATAAGTACAATGGTCCTGATGGCAATCTGGTAGAAATGAAATCTGGTAAATATGAATACGGAGCTAAAATACTTAGTGGAATAAAGTGGAAAAAAGGTACTCTCACAGAACCAGAATTTAATAAAAACAAATCACGAGCTACTTTTAAATACATTAGAAATATCCTACCAGTAACGCCAAAAACTCTAGATGAGTCAAGAGGCTACGTATTGGCCGATTATCAAGATTTTTTAGAATCACTTTGGGTCAAAGAATTAGAAAAATCTTATCCAGTAAAAAGAAATGACAAACTATTTTATTCGTTGGTGAAATAATGCCTTGGGTTGAAAAATATATAATCTCTTTAGTGATACTGCTACCATTAGGCATGCTGATGAGTTGCAATGCTATTTCTTCTAAAAGCGACGGGGATACCTTACTTGCTGAGATCAATCATGCCAAGTTATATTACAGTGATATACAAGAAAAACTACCTCGTAAGATATCTGGAGCTGACAGCACTGCCCTTGTGGCTAGCCATATAGAGCAATGGATACACAAAACTCTATTGACCGAAAAGGCAGAAAACCAGTTTGGTGAATCCCCTAATATCAAGGCACTTACAGATCAATATAGAAATGATCTCCTCATACATGAGTTAGAAAAAGAGCTTATTGCCACATTCAGTGATACGATTATAGATGAAGCAGAACTCAAGCAGTATTATCAAAAATACCAAAATGACTTTGAGTCCGACACGGACTACTTTCTGGTAGAATATGCAATCGTTGACGAAAAGGCTAAAGGAATTGATCGTTTTTTCGAATCATGGAAGAAAAAGGAAAAGGCGGTCATTGAAGCCTTTTGTATCAAAAGTGCAGAATACTACTGTATTGATGAAAATTGTTGGAAGACCGCAGAAGAGCTAGCACAACTTGGCATCTCCACAAAATATATCAAAGAAAACAAGTCTTCGCAATACAATAAATCTTCTACAGAATATTTTATCCGAGTGCGGAATAAAATAGAAAAAGGGGATATAAAACCATATAGTAAGACTAAGGCTGAGATAAAAGCCATACTATTGCATCGCCGAAAGCGAAATATTCTTCAGGATGAGGCAGCGAGACTCAAAGAAGATATGTTAAAAAGGAATAAGATCAAAAACTACCTTAAACTTGTACAATGAGCCACAAAGCAACATGGTGCCTATTATTAGTGTTCTTCAGTACATTACTGATGAGCCAAGAAAGGCTAGTAATCGATAGAGTAATCGCTAAGGTTGGTGGCGAAATTATATTATTATCAGATGTAGAAGAACAATACTCCTACCTCAAGGATAATGCGGTGGATATCGACGAGGATGCCAAATGTGAATTATTAGAAAATATCATTGCTCAGAAAATGTTTATCCATCACGCTAAACTAGATAGTATACTCGTGACTGACGAGGAAGTAAATGCTCAACTCGACTTTAGATTTGATAATGTACTGGCACAAATGAATGGAGATGAAGAGTTTTTTCAAGAATACTACGGTGCTACGGTACAAGAGATGAAAGAGAAGTACCGCGATGATCAAAAAGAGCAAATTTTGCTAGAACGAATGCAGCAGTCCCTTATCGCCAATGTAAATATTACACCAGAAGAAGTACAAAAATATTATTCTTCAGTCCCTACAGATAGTCTTCCATTTTTGAGTTCAGAAGTAGAAATTAGTGAAATCGTATACGAACCCAATGTAAATGCGGTAGAAGAACAAAAAGCACTAGATCTTATCACAGACATACGAAGAAGAATAGTAGAAGACGGTGAATCCTTTGAGGATCTTGCTAAGACATACTCAATGGATGGATCGGCACAGACTGGCGGTGATCTTGGTTTTGCCAAAAGGGGTAGTTATGTGGCCGATTTTGAGGCAGCGGCATATAGTTTGAAAAATGATGAAATATCAGAAATAGTACAAACAGAATTCGGCTTCCATATCATACAAATGATTGAACGACGAGGTAATAAAATACATGTAAGGCATATCCTTATCATACCAGAAATCACAGATAATGATCTCGAAAAATCAAGGCTAGAATTGGATTCGATCAGAAAAGAAGTGGTCATGGATAGTATGAGTTTTGAAACCGCAGTACGTCTTCACTCTGTTGAGAGTAGCCCGAGCTATAGCTTTGGCGGACGAATGAAAAACCCTAAGTCTGGAGATACATTCTTCAAGACAGGTGACCTACCACCAGATATTTATTTTGCTATAGATACCATGAGTGTCGGTCAACTATCAGCACCCTTAGAATACACCACTCCTAGAGGTGAAAAACTTTATAGATTAATAAAACTAGACTCCAGAAGTAGCCCTCATAGGGTATCCATAGATAAAGACTATGATCGTATAAAAATCATGGCTAAAGAAGGCAAGAAAAGTCAATATATGGCGGAATGGATCGATGAAAAATATAACAAAACCTTCATCGAAATAGAAGAAGATTATAGAGGATGTGAAAACCTCGACAAATGGGTGAGGAAAGGTCTAGTATTAAAACCATAAACTAGACTTTTATCTATCATCCGGATACTCGACCGATATTATCTATTATAGCACTAGTAAAGGCAATATATTCCATACGTCGCAGCCATATTTTTTAATCACCTCGGAGAAAAATTTAAAATAGACCAGTGAGTTAGGTCTGAATATACCACACCAGTACTTCTATGTAGGAGCTTTAAGCCCTGCAAAATGAATATAATTCAATAGAGAATTAAAAAGTGTAGGAGTAATGTAGAATTAAAAGGGGAAGGTTTCTTACTTGATGTTTCAGAGTGAAATCTAGAGAAAAAAAATGGTCGATCCGAATTCCCCCTTGGACCGACCATCGATCTTAAGTATTCTCCTTAAAAATCTGAACAACTACCTATGTGCCAAATCCTTGCCAAAGGACTCATATGCACTACACCGCAATAGGTAATTTTCAAATAATAATTTTATATCAACTATAATCTCTTTTAAATCTGATGTATACATAATTATATTTTACAATATGAGCTATAATTCTTGTTAGCAATAGCATGATTGTACAAAAGCTCTTATTAAATGTACCAAATATTTGCATTGATAATCATACCTACGCATATGACTCTTGAGCAATATAGATATTGACATTTTGTCATAAAATATCGAATGGCATTCCATTTGACCTATAGCATATGTTCATCATATTGGTTTAATCAACTATAAAAAATCAAAGAGCACATGCAAAAAGGTCATATTTCAGTACAAACGGAAAATATCTTTCCGATCATCAAAAAGTTTTTATACTCTGATCAAGAGATATTTTTAAGAGAACTAGTCTCCAATGCAGTCGATGCTACTTCTAAAATTAAGACGCTAAGCTCCAGAGGAGAATATAAAGGAGACCTGGATTCTCTAACTATCGATATCAAACTTGATAAAGAAGCAAAGACACTGACCATACATGATCGCGGTATCGGTATGACAGAAGATGAGGTCATGAAATACCTAAATCAAGTGGCATTCTCAAGTGCATCAGACTTCCTAGAAAAATATAAGGAAGACACTAATATCATAGGACACTTTGGCCTTGGCTTCTACTCAGCTTTTATGGTTGCCGAAAAAGTAGAAGTACGTACTAAGTCTTATAAAGGCACTGATGGTGTTACGTGGATCTGCGACGGAAATCCCGAATATGAGATAGGAGCAAATGATAAGTCAGATCGTGGTACTGAAATAATACTACACGTTGGAGAAGACAGTGTAGAATTTCTAGAAGAGGCAAGAATCCAAACCTTACTAGATAAATATTGTAAATTTTTACCTGTAGAAATACGATTTGGTACTAAAACAGAATATGATTACGAGGGAGAAGGTGATGATCGCAAACAAATAGAAAAAGAAGTAGAAAACATCATCAATAATCCAAATCCAGCATGGCGCAAGCAACCAGCCGAGCTCAAAGATGAAGATTATCAAAACTTCTATAAAGAGCTATACCCTTACAGCCAACCACCATTATTCTGGATACATCTCAATATAGATTACCCTTTCAATCTCACAGGTATACTATACTTCCCTAAACTCAATAATAGTCTCGAGGTACAAAAAAACAAAATTCAGCTATACTCTAATCAGGTATACGTAACGGATGATGTAAAAGAAATCGTACCCGAATTTTTGACATTACTCCATGGTGTAATTGACTCCCCTGATATCCCGCTCAATGTATCGAGATCATACCTCCAGAGTGATAGCAATGTGAGAAAGATCACTAACTACATCACTAAAAAGGTAGCAGATAAACTCAACGATCTTTTCAAAAAAGACCGAGAAAACTATGAATCTAAATGGGATGAGATTTCAGTTTTTGTGAAATACGGAATGATATCAGATGAAAAGTTTTATGAAAAGGCACTCAAGTACACCTTATTTAAAAACATAGAAGCTGAGTACTCTACTATTGAAGAGTATAAAGAGAAAGTAAAAGCCAATCAGACGGATAAGCATGATAAGATCATTTTATTATATACCAATAATCCTAAAGAACATCATAGCTATGTTCAATCCGCTCAGAGCTATGGGTATGATGTATTAGAGTTTGATACCGTAATAGATAATCACTACATGCAACATCTAGAGCAAAAGCTAGGTGATGTGACATTTGTACGAGTAGATAGTGATATACCCTCTAAGTTAGTGCAGAAAGAAGAAGAGCAGACCTCAGTCCTTAGCGAGAAAGAGCAAGAAAAAGTAAAAGGTCTATTTGTAGAATCGCTGGGATCAGACAAAGAAAACAGCATCTCTCTAGAAGCTTTGTCACCAGAAGATCATCCAGTAGTCATCACGGTACCAGAATTTATGCGTCGTATGAAGGAGATGCAAGCACTTCAAGGTAACTCTTTCGGGGATTTTCCTGATACCTTCAATATAGTAGTCAATACCAATCATCCATTGGTAGCAGATAAGCTATTGAAAATGAAGAGCACTGAGAAAAAATCTAAATTTGCCAATTACTTATATAACCTCGCTTTACTTAATCAAAACAAGTTGAAGGGAGAAGAAATGTCAAAATTTATCAATCAATCTATTGAATTTATGTCATAAAGCATTTTTCATACATTGATAAAGAATAATGAGCCCTGCTTCAATCTATTTGGAGGAGGGCTTTGTTATATCTTTATACAACTATTTGATATAAAAATATGATCTCTTGAATATTCTTTGCTTGGAAACCACGACCAATACCTGCTCAGTAGCATTATGTACGTCTAAAGGTACTTATGAGAAAAATGTAGATGAAGGTCTGCGTCATAGTGCCGTCATCACATTATTTATACAAGATGTATTACAGAAGAGCGATATTACTATATCACAACTAGATGCCATCGCCGTAAGTAAGGGGCCAGGATCCTATACAGGACTACGTGTAGCATATAGTACAGCTAAGGCCATTTGCTTTGCTCAAGACATTCCATTACTTGAAATAGATACTCTACAGGCCGCTGCTCAGATGCATCTACATGAAGCTGATAGAGTGATCTCGATGATCGACGCTAGACGAATGGAGGTATACTATTCTATATGGGGTACTGAGGGTAATGTAATACAACCTACCTCCAACCTTATCATTGATAATCCTTTTGATCTCACCGATTTAAGTAGCCAAAAGACCATACTTTGTGGTGATGGAGCACAGAAAGCTATCGATTATTGGTCAGACGAAAGGTTGATTTTGGGCCAGACGATACTGAGGGCTAAGCACATGCTGCCCCTAGCAATAGATCAGTATCAAAAGCAGGAATTTAGCGACGTTGCCTATGCAATCCCCTATTATTTTAAAGCTCCCAAAATTACTAAGTCAAATAAACTGCTTATCTAATAGAACTATAATACCCTGAATAGGTGTTACTTATATATATATCTGGAATATTATTGGATATTTTTTCTATTAGTGTAAACCCTTAATATAAAGTTGTTACAGTTTTGTATTATAAAAGTAAGAACTATCAAACTTTCATTTAACATGAGAAACGACAAAAACGAAACTGTTACTTTAAAAAAAGGTATAAATGAAGTTCTGCTGGACTATGCCGACCTGAGAAAAGCAGTGCTAGTTCTAAGAGCAGTAAATCATAAATTAAGACAGCGCATCATCGATCTTCTAGAAGAGAGCGATACCATGACTGTAACGGATATTTATATCAAATTGCGATTAGAGCAATCAGTGGCGTCTCAACACCTTGCCATCCTAAGGAGAGCTGGTGTAGTACGTACTGAGCGACAAGGAAAATTCATCTACTATTCATTAGACCCTTCTAGGTTAGAGCAAATCTCTAAACTAGTTGAAGATCTTGTAGGATAGTTAGATTGTAAAACAACTTTCGTAGAGGCCTAGCCTCTGGAAGAAAGGTTCAACATCTTTATTGATGCTGAACCTTTTTTTTGTTTATGGATAATCGTACGCCCCATACTTAATTGAGAATATCTGTATACATTTATCATCGTATCACATTCCACATAGGGTATAGTTGAGTTTTGTCCAGATACTGTTCATAGTAAATATTAAGCTTTTCATTTATTAACTTTTACCTGATATAATCTTTTCAGCGCTTTTTAGGTTTTGTACTTAGATAAAAGGATGTCAAAATATGCGTAGCATAAATATGATCATATAACATGATACAGCTATGAAAAAAGTAAAACACAACGCTAAATGAAGATCAATATACCCATCGCATCACTAATGATGACTGCAATAAGCATCTCCTCCTACTCCTATTATTCTGAAAGCTATACCTCAACAGACCAATATAGTATCCAGTTTTCTACTAAAAAAGCGGACGGTAACTTATACGGATTAAAAGGTATAGTTTCAGTAGATAAAAGTAATCTTATCGATGCTAAGATATCTGTTGTCGCAGATGTAAACACCATTAAGACTGGAAATGACAGAAAAGATAAACATGCTAAAGGGAAGAAGTGGTTTGATGCCGAGACATATCCTAATATCAAATTTGAGGCGCTGCGGGTAGAAAAGATCAATGAGCAACATCAAGTTACCGGTAAACTCACGATCAAAGATGTAACCAAAGAAGTCATAATACCCTTCAACTTTACCAATAAGGATAATCAAGAATACCTAGAAGGTACCCTCTCGCTAAATCGAGAAGAATATAATATCAATGGTAACTTTTTTGGCTTTGCAGTGGGAAAAGATATAGAAGTAAATTTATCTATACCTAACCAATTTAAGTCCTCTTAATTCTGAGTTATGGAAGACCTGCATCTCCAAATTTCAAAAAAGAAAAAAGAGAAGAAAAAAAAGAAAGGAAGAGCCATAGAATCGCTTTTCCGAACGCTTTCCAAAAATCAATATCGTCTCATGCAGATGATCGATCGCAAGGTAAATGTGATGATTTCTGCCAATGCTATTATTCTGACCATTTTAATCGGTACGCGTTTTTTAGAAGATATCGTTGGATCAGCAAATAATCACCTCTATCTAC
>JAHDGW010000260.1:1185-4674 GCA_020631635.1 Saprospiraceae bacterium | reverse complement strand
AGGGTAGTCTTAGCATGAAGCATGGAAAAAGGATTATTATAGAATCTGGTGGAAAACTGAAGTTGGATAAAGGATCGATATTTGGAGCTTGTGATGAGAGGTGGGAAGGTATTGAGATTCAGGATGGTGGTTCACTAAGTGTATTAAATGGAGAAATAATAGATGCTTTGAAACCTATAGTAGCTCTTGAAAACAGTACTCTGAATATAGAAACAGTAAATATTAGTTTTAAAAATAAAACTGAACAAAGTCAATTTCCCGCAATACAGATAGTTGGCAAAATTATTGCCTCTAGAACAAAAGATATACATATATCCAACTATAAAACGGGAATCCAGGCAACTGAAGAAGCTGGGTATTTAAATTTTGAGCGAGGATCAATATTACGGTGCCAAATTGGATTTGATTTAATAGCTTCACCTGCTAGAATTTCTCGATATTCCATTATTGGCACAAATACTGGAATTCGTGCCTCATTTTCACCAGGAATGCTCATCGAGAATAATACCATTGATATCAAGACTAGTGTAGGAGGAATAGGCATTAACTCATATTGGTGTGATAACAGTATCATCAGAGCCAACACCATTGGAGAAGAAAATAGGCCTGCTACAGGTATGTCGATCTTTGTCTCCAATGGAACGGAAATCAAGGATTTCAATGAAGTATATGCTAATAGAAATGCCATATTTATCTTTGGATCAGATACGGATATTATAGAAAATGACCTTAACGTAGTCGGAGCAATAGATAATACTAGCCAAGGAGTTATCAATATAGTGCTCGCTAATGGAAGTAATATTTCTCAAAATTATATTAATGGAGAAGGTGTGACTGCAGGCATCAATACTGTAAATAGTACCTATAACACCATCAGTTTTAATGATATACAATCTGCATATGGTGGTCTACAAGATCGTGCTGCTGCCATCAAATCATCAGGATGTAGTAATCAAACGATCTCAGACAATCTGGTACAAGGTATTGGATTTACGGATGGTATGCTAGCCACAAATACTACAGGAAATACCTACGACTGCAATATCTCTGATGCGGGAGCAAGTAAAAATGCACTGAATATATTGTACAATTCCCTAGGACAATCTATAAGAGCTAATACCCTTACAGCAGGTGATCAAGATCTGGTAATAAGATCCATAATTGGAGAACAATCCCATGAGGGCAATCTATTTATAGGCGGAAATGCTTTTGCGGAATCTCAATCTATTGCTTTTGCTTCAAGATTTTTGGTTAATGCAAATCCTCCTAATGATCCTAATCTTAAACCCATAAATCCTAACCCTAGCACTGGATGGTTTATTGATGATCCATCCGTATCAAAGCCCTATGAATGCGAGAATGACCCAGGACCTCATTGGATTCCTTTTTGGGATGATGAAGATGTACTCTGCAGTCATTATCAAAGGGTGATCAACGAGTATGGTTACCATAGTCAAGAATATGCACTGCTAGTGCAGACGCTGATAAGATATGATATTCATCGAATAAATTTTGAGTTGCCTGATTGTATTACAGGCGATCCCGTACTGCCTGATTGCTGGCAAGTATTGTTGCTGGCTGAGTACGATCTTATAAAATCTGATGAGCATAAAGCAAATGACCGAGATCAATTGTCTCAGGGGCTGACAGCCTTAAGTAATGCTTATAAAGATAGCGATGGAGATCAATATTTCGATGTGAATCAATCTTCTTTAGCGGGAATGAGTCAAGCCATTGGCGACACAAGAGCAGATATGATGACCAAAGTGAGTACCATCAAGTCAGATATATATAATATTGTTTGTAGCGATATCGTGATGGATGCATCGCTTGAGATTATGAAAGAATATATTCGCTATCTCGAGTGGGATGGTGACGCTAGCTTTGACTATAGCGCATTAGTTAACTATAGCCAGTATTGCGCTGATGACTATGGTTCATTTATTCATCTGGCACGATCTTTAGCAAATACCATAACGGATGAATATTTTGATCAATACGATGGCTGTCATAATGGAGCACTTGAAAGCCGTAGTAGTAATAATGATAGAACGAAGCTCAACGTATTCCCCAATCCTTCATCAGATCTGGTAAACATCAACTTTGGTACTCCAGTGTCGGGAACATTATTTGTTTACGACATACTGGGTAAAGAAATCATAAAGCTGTCAATATTTGAACAAGAAAAGGTTAAACTTAATTTATCTGATCATCGTGGTATGCATATGATGAGAATGGAATATGATGATGGTGAAGTCGAGATCACAAAACATTTGAGTATACAATAGATAAGTCAAAATGATGAGAAGTTTAGTAGTCCTTATTTTTGTGCATATACTACACGTGCTTAGTGCTCAAAAAGAGGATTATGTCTGGTTTCTCGGAATAGATCAAAGTCCTGATCCCGGTATACAAGCCATGATGATTGACTGGAATAATGGTGCTATTCCAATTAAAAAAGAACTAGGAAACGGCATAGATAATAATAATGCCTCTATCTGTGATGAAGATGGTAATCTACTCTTTTGGAGTAATGGTTGCTCGGTCATCAATCGTAATCAAGAGGTGATGCCTAATGGAGATACTTTGAACTGGGACCCATTTCGTGAATTGGTATGGAAAGAATGCCTTAGGGGCTATCCTGGAGCGCAGAATATCAAAATATTGCCTGATCCTTCCAGTAGCGATGGCCATTACATTTTTCATAAAGCATTAAGATATTTAGGACAATTTGAAGATGTTATTCTTGATGTTCGATTTTCTTATGTAGATATGAGCTTAGATGATGGATATGGTGATGTTATCGTGGTAGACTCTATTATCTATGATGATCGTGTCATTAATGCTGGTTTAGATGCCATTAAATCTGTGGATTCAGATCATTGGTGGATACTACAACCAGTAGAAAATGATAGCCTGGTATTAATTTATCAAATTAACGAAAATGGAATAGAACGATTTCCTGATCAAAACTCTCATGTTTATTTTGAGGATGAAAGATCTAGTGGCGGCACCGCAAGAATCAGCCCTGATGGCACTCGATATGCCTACTATGATTACTTTCTCAATTTACATGTGTATGACTTTGATCGCTCTACAGGTAAGCTCAGTAATCATGAGAAGGTCACCATCTTTGAAGATGCTGAGGAGAAGCCCAATACTGAATTTCGTTTTGGGAGTGTAGAGTGGTCACCCAATAGTCGCTTTATGTATGTGGCGGTGAGTGATTCTCTATTTCAAGTTGATAGCTGGGAGGCTGATATGGATGAAGGTATACGACTCATAGATGTATATAATGGTACACTTGATCCCTTTGCTACTACTTTTTACATAGCTACACAGGCACCTGATTGTAAAATATATATCTGTAGTACCAATGGCACCAGATCCTATCATGTAATCAATAAACCTGATGAGTTAGGTACAGCCTGTGACTTTGTACAAAATGGATTGAAGCTACCACAGTCAGCAGGTTCTGCCAATCTTCCT
>JAHDGW010000260.1:0-1085 GCA_020631635.1 Saprospiraceae bacterium | reverse complement strand
TATCCACGAGACAATCCTGATCGAGTGTATTATGGGACACAAGTGGTGAAGGTAGAGTGATAAAACTTCTTGATTACAATTTATGAGAAGTAGCTTCACAAATAATGTCTATTTTTTTTTGATAAATTAAATCAGCATCAATATGAAAAGTACAGAAGCTCCAATAATCATAGAATGTATGGTCACAGCCTCTCTTGAAGATGTATGGAATGCACTTACGGATCTCGCAAACATGAAAAAATGGTATTTTGATAATATTCCAGAATTCAAGGCAGAGCTGGGTTTTGAAACTGCATTTTTGATTACTAATGAAGGAAGAAATTTTACTCATCAATGGAAAGTAACTGAAGTTGAGGAGTTACATAAAATTACCTATGAATGGACTTTTGAAGAGTATCCTGGGAAGAGCATCTCTAGGTTTGTCATTGAAGAACAGCCGAATGGCATAAAAGTGCGATTGGAAGATCATGTGTTAGAAGATTATCCAAGTGGCATACCTGAGTTTAAACGAGAGAGTGCCGTAGGCGGATGGAATTATTTTATGAATGATCGCTTGAAGCCGTTTTTGGAAGGAACATTAAGTTAAGTGTAGACCCAAATAATATCGTTAGTGTCTATATCTTTCCAATTTGTAGTTTCTCTATCAATAATATGGTACCCTTCTTTAAATGGAGTTTCAAGCTTAGAGATTTCTGATTTGAGCTTTAACCATTCTTTTGTTGGGATTTTATTTTTTCTGTCTTGAATGACTTTTTCATCCTTTATTCCAGAAGGTAGAGGAAATGGCGTATAGTTATTCCAATGATCGTAATCTTCAGTATTATTATACCCGCCTGCCACCGGAATTCTAGTATTCAATTTACTATAATCTCTGGGAAGCTTCTTTTTTGCTATACATATAATCGGATATGATCCTATACCTAAGCTCAAATCAGTGTAGACAGCAATAAGACTTTTATTTTCATCTATTACGATTGCCGGACAAAGAGCACCTGAATAATGCATATCCCTTGATTTCAGCAAGACTAATATTTGAAACGCAAGAATTAAAACCATAGGAACGTAAAATAACCATCCTATTAAAA
>JAHDGW010000259.1 GCA_020631635.1 Saprospiraceae bacterium | reverse complement strand
ACTACGATCGATTAGTATTTCTTAAAATGTAATTCCCTCAACTTTCAGCAAGTCGAGCATCTTATTATGAGCAGGCCAAAAGGTGTCCTCTGGAAAAGAATCAGTACCTAACCCATCCTGATTAGTTATCATGACCAATTCAAAATCAAGCTCTTCTTGAATTTTTGACAACCATCGAAATACGCCAGGAACGAAGGCTAATTTTTCTAAACTATCTACTTGAAAGTCATCTTTAGGTTCAACGATGAGTGTTCCGTCCCTATCTATAAAAAGTACTTTTTTCATGCTTGGTACGTTTTGAGCGTGATGATTAGTTGATCCATTTCTTCGGTACTCCCGATGGTGATTCTTATACAGTTGTCGCATCGATATTGAGATGATCGATCCCTCACGATAATTCCACGACTGGCTAAAAACTGCTTTATATCTTTAGAGTTATTGCATCTTACAAGAACAAAATTGGCTTCCGATGGGTATACCTGTACTGCCCATTCACAGCCTTTTAAAAAAGCTATCAATCTTGTTCGTTGTTCTTTGATCTGTTTTTTTAACAGTTCGATTTCAGCATCACCTTTCATCAATCTCATCGCTGCTTTAGCACTTGCGACATTGACATTATAGGGTGCTTTAATAATATTGAGATAATGAATAATCTTACTAGAAGCAAAGCACAAGCCCAACCTAAGTCCGGCTAAGCCATAAGCCTTACTAAGAGTTTGAGTCACGATAAGATTAGGATATTTTTCTAATTCACTAATCCAAGAAACCGCATCAGAAAACTGAATATATGCTTCATCTATAACTACAATTGCATCTTGCTGAAGCAAAATTTTAATGGCATTCTTAGAGGCTACTTTACCTGTTGGATTATTTGGGCTGCAGACCATGATCAGTTTAGTATGACCAGTGATCGCATTTAAACATTCAGAAGTATTGATTTCAAAATCTTCATCTAAAGGGACCTTAATCGTATGTACATTTTGAATCTTAGCTAGTACCTCATACATACTATAGCTTGGTGGCATAGTGATGATATTATCTCGCTCAGGTTTACAAAAGAGTCGAATAATCAAGTCTAAAATCTCATCGCTCCCATTACCTATGATAAACTGATCTTCGCTGAGTCTATATTGGTTTGAGATCTTTGCTTTGAGCCCGTAAAGGTCTTTGTTAGGGTATCGATTATATCCACTATCTTCAGGAAGCTCATTCGCATCTAGCCAGATTTTCGCATCTCCTTTGTATTCATCTCTTGCTGAAGAATATGGTTCTAGACCAGCAATATGAGCTTGTATTTTGGTATGTATATCAAACATCTGATTGAGATTTTTGGAGATAATCTAATCTGACTTGTATGGCATGGGCATGGGCGTGGAGTTGTTCTGCATTCGCCATTTCTATGACCGTATTTCCTAAAACCTGCAATCCTTTACTCGTTAATTTCTGTACCGTAATCTGCTTAGTGAATGACCCTAAATTGACTCCACTATACGCCTTGGCAAAACCAGAAGTCGGTAAGGTATGATTAGTACCACTAGCATAATCACCTGCACTCTCGGGAGAATAATTTCCTAAGAAAACAGAACCTGCATTAGTCAATCCATCCATATAAAATTGCTCCTCCTCAGCACAGATAATATAGTGTTCTGGAGCATATTGATTGATAAAATCGATCCTGTCGTTGATATCGGAGAGATATACAAATGCGCTATTTTCTAGTGCTTTACCCGCGATTGACTTTCTCGGCAATCGCTTCAACTGTAGCATAAGTTCCTTCTGTATAGGCTCTATCAAACTTATATCATCAACCACACATACTACTTGGCTATCTATACCATGCTCGGCTTGAGATAATAAATCAGCTGCCACAAAAGCAGGAATACTTCCCTTCCCTGCCATAATCAATAGCTCCGACGGGCCAGCTGGCATATCTATGGCCGTACCTAATTGTTGTGCATACTGCTTAGCTGTAGTAACATATTGATTACCAGGGCCAAATATCTTATCTACTTTAGGGATCGTTTCCGTACCGTAATGCATAGCAGCAATAGCTTGAGCTCCTCCTACTCCATAGATTTCTGTTACTCCCACCAATGAAGCCGTGTATAATATCGCTGGATCTACTTTTCCATTTTCATCAGCTGGAGTACAAAGAATTATCTCCTTACAACCTGCAATATTCGCTGGTATACCAAGCATCAATACCGTACTTAGCAAAGGAGCAGTGCCTCCTGGTATGTAAAGTCCTACTCGCTCTATCGGTTTCGTGATCTGCTGACATGTTACTCCAGGCGTCACTTCTATTGCCAGGTCATTTTGTTGCTGAGCCTGATGAAAAGCATATATATTTTGTCTGGCCTGAGCTATGGCATCTTTTAGCTTCTGTGATAGCTGATTAGACGCTAGTTGTATTATTTCTTGATCAATGAGAAAGTTATTAGCGTTGTTTTTATCATACTTAGCATTGTAAGTCTGTACGGCTAAATCTCTCGACCTTTCAACTTCAGCAAATATATCTTTCACAACTGCCATTACCTTTTTATTGTCATCAGCAGGTCTACTGCAGATGGTATCCCACAGATTTCTGGTAGGCTTATCGAATATTTCAATATTGAGTTGATTCATTATAGTACCATTTTTTCGATTGGAATAATGAGAATATCCTCGGCTCCAGCACCTTTAAGTTGATCAATGATCTCCCAAAAACGGTCTTCTAATATGACAGAATGGAGTGATGACCAGCCTTCCTCCGCAAGCGGTAATATCGTTGGACTTTTTAGGACGGGTAATATATTTGCAATATCATCGATGGCACTATTGGGAGCATTCAGTAAAATATATTTTGCATTTTTAGCACGTAGTACAGCCTCTATTCTGAAGATGAGTTTATCCAAAATAGCTTGTCTCTCATCCGTAATACGGACTGATTTTGCAAGACAAGCCTCCGACTCAAGAATAGTCATGACCTCGTATAGGCCATTTTTAAATAAAGTACTTCCCGTACTTACGAGATCACAGATTGCATCGGATAAGCCAATATTAGGTGCAATCTCCACAGAACCAGAAATCAAGTGAATATCAGCTTGTATTTCATGCGTAGCTAAAAATTGTCTAAGCGTATTTGGATAACTTGTTGCTATATTTTTTCCATTCAAATCAGAAATATTATCAAATGATACTGCATTAGGAAAAGCTAATGATAGTCTACATTTTGAAAATCCTAATGGAATAATTTCCTTATACGACAGCGATTTTTCTATCAATGTATTCTGTCCGATAATCGCAATATCTACTACATTATCCTCTAGGTATTGAGGGATATCACTATTACGTAAGAAATATATTTCGATTGGAAAATTGCTTGACTTCACTCGAAGTCGATCCTTGCCATTGGAAATTTTTATACCTGCAGATTTTAAAAGATGTAAAGACTCTTCTTTTAATCTACCAGACTTTTGAACGGCTAATCTTATCGAACTCATATTTTTAATAAATGAGTCTGAGTAATCATGCGGGATAAAAAAATCCCGTCTGACAGACTCAGACGGGATTAATATATTATGTACTATCTACATGCATCTATCATATCGCCCGAGGCAAATATATATGATGGTGATGATGTAGCTTGTTTAAATTCATGTGTCAAATATAGCAGTATAAACTACTTATATACAAGTTAGTTTATCAAAATTTACTTTAAATTTAATTACACTGAAGATCTTCTTGAGATATAGGATCATTATTGGGGAAACACATACCAGTAGGAACATGTGAGGGTTCATATCTACTTAGGTTGGGGTCATAGAGCCCATTTTCAATAAAATCAGTAATGGCTAATACTTCTTCCTCCGTAAGTCCCAAAGGCTCAAACTGATCTGCTAGTTTAGCTGTGGCTACATTAGGATTTTCAGGTACTCCCTGATTTTTATATTGTACGACATCATAAACAGAATTAAAAGTCGAACCATGTCCATAAAATGGTGAATCTTTCAAATTATAGAGTTGTGGCACTTTAAACTTATACCGGTCATAACTCTTTCCTGTAAAACTAGCTCGGCCAAAATTGACTGGTTCTACATCTCGGACATTCAAGACGCCAGTATTATCCATGGACAAATCGCCCATACCGTAGGCATGGAAAGACATACTACTGAGCGCAGGTCCCGTATGGCAATCGGTACATTTATTCTCAATAAACAAAATAGCACCTTGCTTTTGAGTCTCGGTCATCGCAGATTCGTCACCCTTAAGCCAATTTTGAAAAGGACTTTGATTAGGTAGAAGTGTTCGCTCATACGCTGCAATAGCTAATCCTGCATACTCATTAGTATAACGATCTTCTTCTGGAATATCCGAAAATATTTCGTCAAACATATCCTTGTATTCTGAGTCCATGATGTACTCATTTTCTCTTGAAACTTCGAGCCTATGCACTCCTAGACCTGCGATGGCCTGCGTTTCTGCTCCTTCGTACCCAAGGTGATTCGTTTCGAGAGGAGTACCTTCGGTCCAGTAATGCTCTGTTCCGTTATTTAGCATAGTTGCTCCAAATTGACCGTTCCACAGCAGATTAGTTTGATACGCTACATTTAATGCAGAGGGCGTTCTGATAGGCTGTACATCGGCTTTAGTACCATCCCAATGAGGATTCATAAATCGGAATTCACCTTCAAGACCGAAACCT
>JAHDGW010000258.1 GCA_020631635.1 Saprospiraceae bacterium | reverse complement strand
GGTTCTCTTATCAATCTTATTGATCCAATTGTGAATAGCAATAATACTAGTATTACGATATGTAACAATGGAGACACTGGATCTTACATGGATAATACAGTTGGTATAAATTCTAATAGTTCGCAATGGGGATTGGCGGTAAGTTCTATCAGTGATGGTAATAATTGTAATATAGACTTTTCTAGCATGTTGGATACCCTATTCATAAATACCGCAGGAGTAACTGAAACGAATATTGATAGCACAATTTGTTCTGGTGATACCATAACGCTAAACAATATGGTATTCTATTTTGGTAATGAATCATTCAGCGATACACTGCTAGGATTGGTATGTGATAGCATTGTCAATATTCAAGTAAATTTTTATGAACTTGATACAACCATAGTTGATACTACGATTTGCAATGGTGGATCTATTATGATTTCTGGTAATACTTACGATGCAAGTCAGATGACTGATACGATTGATCTCTCCAATATAAATGGATGTGATAGTTTAATATTTGTCAATGTGTCGTTTTATCCATCAGCGGATAGTTTAATACAGCTAGATTTATGCTCTGGTGATATGATTATTGTAAATGGTGTCGTATATGATGAAAGCAATCCCAATGGTGAAGAATCATTAACAAGTGTTGCGGGATGTGATAGTATCATTACCGTAGATCTTGAATTTGGAGATATGGCAAATATTCTTGTAGACGATAGACTTTGTCCTGATGAATCAATCATGATTAATGGTACTACTTATGACATTACTAATCAGATGGGAAATGAAACTATCAGTAATGGTAGTTGCGATACGATGTATACTATTGCGCTAAGTTTTTATGCTGAAGCTGATACAGCTGTAGTTGGCCCATATTGCCCAGGTTACTTTGAAATAATAAACGGTGTTGAATATAACGCCACTAACCCAATAGGGACAGAAGTTTTAGAGAATCAGAGCTTCAGGGGTTGCGACTCCATTGTCAATATTGATCTTCAGTTTTATCCAGAAGCCTCTAACGATATTATAGAATCTTATTGTGATGGTGAAAGTCTCATGGTTGGATCAGAAACATTTGACATCAACAATCCTATTGGGATGGTGATACTTGAAAATATGAGTAGTAATGGATGTGACAGCATGGTAAATGTAAACTTGAGTTTTAACGATGTATATATGGTTACAGATGCAGCGGAAATCTGCGATGGAGATAGTTTATTACTGGCCAATGTTTGGCAAACAATGTCAGGAGTGTATATGGACACCCTGCAGTCAATTAATGGATGTGACAGTATAGTAAGTACAAACTTAAATGTAATAGATTGCAATGTACCCATATCGGTTTCGGCTGTCAATAATCCATGCTCAGGCGGTAGTAATGGGAGCATATCTATAAATCTAGGTAATAACGTTACTGAGTTTATAGTTTCTTGGTTAGGAATTAATTCTGGCGCTGGTGGAACGGAAACCATCACTACGATGGGCGGCTATACTATTACAGATCTCATCAATGATAGCTATGGAGTAATAGTTACAGATTTAGATGGACAAATTTTATACGATAATGTAGTTAATGTCATGGATGCCAATGATCCACTTGTTGTTAACATAGATATAATTTCTGATATAGTATGCGACGGTGATATGGCCTCCTTGGAGGTTCAGATAGCAGGAGGTGTAGCTGATTATAGCATAGCTTGGAATGACCCCACTCTTGGCACAAGTACTTCACTTAATAGTATTTCGGCAGGTACATATGCTGTCACCGTTACAGATTTTTTTAGTTGTACAGGAACCGCTGAAGTTGAGCTAGAAAGCGCAAGTACTATTATGGCCGATATAGTTGCAACTCCTGCAAGTTGCGACGATGTAGCTAACGGAGTAATCACTGTGAATAATATCTCAGGAGGAACTGCACCATATACTATTATTATTAATGGTCAAGAAGATGATGACGGGACTTTAGAGCTATTAAATAGTGATGTCTATGATGTAGAGATCTTTGATGCTGATGGATGTATGTTGATATCCAATGTAGATCTTACTGCAACGGGTACCAATGATTTCTTAGATTATACCATGGGTTATACTATTACTCTAGGTGATAGTATAATGATAGATGGTATCTCTACGGATGGTTCTACGCAGTACATGTGGCAGACTGATCAATCATTGAGCTGCATAGATTGTGCTAATCCAGTAGCATCTCCATTGACTACTCAAGAATATCTTTTGGTGGCAACTAATTCAGTTGGATGTACCCAGCAAATAGTGATAACTGTGAATGTAGATATACCTACGATTTCTGTTTATATTCCTAATACATTCAGTCCTAACGGCGATAATGTGAATGATAATTTTCAGATTTTCACCAATCTCGAGGATAGCAATATCTTGTCTACGGATTTTAAGGTCTATGATCGTTGGGGAAATTTGATATATCAAAACGCAGTACCTTTTGGAACTGTCGATTGGGATGGATCATTTAAAGGAGAATATCTTGACAATGGGGTCTATGTATATCTGTTGCAATTAGTAACTAGTTCTGGAGAGGAGATACTCAGAAAAGGTGAAATAACCTTAGCGAGATAAATTTAAAAAGGAGATGCTAAAAAAGCATCTCCTTTTTTTTGTGACCCCGGCAGGATTCGAACCTGCAACCGTCGGAGCCGAAATCCGATATTCTATCCAGTTGAACTACGGAGCCATTTGTTTATTTCGGCTGCACAAATGTCGATTTTATTTTTGAATAAATGATATTTAAATTCTCTTTTATTGTGCGGGACCGCTCTATTAGGTAGTTCTTGTTTTTCCTGCATTATGTTCTTGTGAGCGTCTTTCTTTATTATCAGTCATGCCTGAGTAACTTCGCGTTTGTGTACGATTGCTCAATATTTAAGTATAAAATGACATAACACTATTCTATCCAGATCGCCTCGCTGAGTACGATCGAAGCGGGTTGAATTACGGAGCCTTTCATTAATTTCGGCTGCAAAATGTCCATTCAATTATTGAATAATAGTGGTTATACCCGAAATACATTTGACGAATTGTATAATTGAGCTTAAGTAATTGTAGGAATTAAATGCCCCCTACTATATTTACCTCCATCTCCAGCTCAATATTAAACATTGATTCTATACTGGCTTGCACTTTGACTGCATGATTATAGATCTCTTCTCCAGTAGCTTCACCATAATTAACGATCACTAATGATTGTTTTTGGTGACACCCTGTTTCTCCTATTTTTTTACCCTTCCAACCTGCTTGCTCTATCAACCAACCCGCGGGTACTTTAATACCATTCAGTGCTGGGTAACTTGGAATACTCGGGTATTTTTTCTGGATATCTGAAAATAGTGATTTAGAAATTATAGGATTTTTAAAAAAGCTACCCGCGTTTCCTAACTTAGATGGACGTGGGAGTTTTGACCACCTGATATCCCTAATGATATCTCTCACATCAGATATCGAGGCTTCTTTTGACAATTTTTCAACAGCCATATTCACAGGAGCATAGCTCGTATTCAAGCTCTTTTCTTTTGAAAGTAAAAGAGAGACTTCCGTTATGATATATTGATCTTTTAGGTGATTTTTAAAGATGCTAGATCGATATCCAAATTGGCAATCCTGTGTAGTGAAAATATGTATTTCTTGAGTCTCCCGATGCATCGCTTTTAACTCAAGAAAAACATCTTTTAACTCTACTCCGTAGGCCCCAATATTCTGCATTGGCGCCGCTCCGACGGAACCCGGAATAGCCGTAAGATTCTCAATGCCATAATAAGATTTTGATACACAAAAATCTACCAAATCATCCCAGATTACACCAGCCCCTGCTTTTACGAGGATTTTGTCATGTGCCAAATGCTTGATCTCTATACCTCTTAATTTATTAATCAAAACTACCCTATCAAGATCATGGACTAAAAGGATATTGCTCCCACCTCCAATTACGTAAGCATTTGGATGATTACGAAGTACTTGTGCCACAGAATCCACAGTCGTACATTCTACGATATCGGAGCATGAAGTATCAAGCCCAAAGGTATTATATGCCTTTAGAGAAATCAATATTAGAGTTCACTCGCAGGATCGGTGATCTGTCTAGACTTTGGAATATTGATGTCATATTTCAATCCAAAATTCCATGTTTTTGCATCAGAGTCAGGATCCCATCCATGTCTTAGGTACACCTGTGCTCCCAAGCCACTTATACCAAAGCCATAAGACGCTTCTACTACGAATGTTCTAAAAAACTCTCTGTTAACGCCTTGATCTTCGAAAGACCCTCTGAGGTTATATAGCTCGGTACGAGACCATTGAAGACCACCACCTATAGAAGTACCAAATCGACCTTCTCTATCCATCATCGAAGTTCCATTGAAATTTAATTTTGCCAGTACTGGTACGCCTAGCATCCCCATTCCTTTATAGTCCTTTACGGCAAAGCCTAAAAAGCCCATATGAGCTTGCGCCTCAACAGATAGAGAAACATTGGGACCTCCAAGCCATATTTTAGGCCCTAAGCCGAGGTTTAATATTGCACTTCCGGCTCCGCCGTAGGCTATACCGTCATCTGCATTTTTATAATGCTGATATATATCATGAGAAACAACGAAACCATAGCCAACTTGACTAAAAGATTGTAGCGCCGTCATTAGAGAAAAGGCAAGTATAACTATACGTATCATTGATAATGCATTGTGTAATACAAAGAAAACGAATA
>JAHDGW010000257.1 GCA_020631635.1 Saprospiraceae bacterium | reverse complement strand
AGTATGAGTTCTCTACAGGATATATTTTTTATCTATTACGCTAATACATCGTAAAAAAGTATTCTCATCGAAGATATTGCTAATATCTTGTTATGCGATATAGATATTACACTTTGCATATGATCAACAAAAAAATTAATAAAGAGATCCTCCGTTTAGCAGGACCTAATATTGTATCTAATATCTCAGTCCCCTTACTATCAACAGTGGATACCATATTGATGGGTAAAGAATCTATTTCTCATTTAGGAGCGGTAGGTATAGGATCTATGATTTTCAATCTCATTTATTGGAATTTTGGTTTCTTACGGATGGGTACCACTGGCTTAGTTGCTCAGGCATATGGTGCTGATAATCGACTACTTATCAAAGAGTTATTGATCAAGGCGACTTGCCTGGCTATTATGTTGAGTACTGTAGTGATCGTCTTTCAAGGACCGCTGTTAGAGCTATGTATGTATGGGCTCAATGTGCTACCCCAGCAGACCGGGATGGTCTCTGAATATTACACTATAAGAATCATTGCTGCACCGGCTACCTTCTTATTATATGCAGCTTTAGGCTGGTATTTTGGTATGCAAAATGCGTGGTATCCACTACTGATTACTATTGCCGTCAACGTTATCAATATGATGGTCAGTTGGTATATGGTAGCGGTATTGGGTCATGGAGTCGCTGGAGTCGCTTGGGGTACAGTCATTGCACAGTATAGCGGATTATTACTGGCAGTCATATTATTGATACATAGATACAAGAGTATGTTGCTAGGAGCTTTTGATTTTAGTCAGATATTTTCGGGTTTGCTTAAGTTTCTCAATGTCAATACCAATTTATTTCTCAGAACGGTGCTCTTGACTTCTTCATTTTTTTTCTTCTATAGTCAGTCATCATTAGCTGGAGAGTTAGTACTAGCGACCAATTTGGTTTTACTATTATTTTTAAATTGGATGTCATATGGGATCGATGGATTCGCATATGCTGCAGAGAGTTTAGTGGGTAAGTATCAGGGTAGTAAAGATGATAAGAGTCTCTCAGATACCGTGAGCCTTAGTCTCCTTTGGGGGTTGGTCCTAGCGCTTGGATATACTGCAGTTTATGGGTTGGCTTACGATAGCCTTCTTTCGCTTTTTACTGACGAGCAATCCACGGTCGATTTTGCAGGACAATTTTACTATTGGATGATCTTACTTCCTATCATAAGTTTTATGAGTTATATCTATGATGGCATATATATCGGACTTACGGCTACAAAATCAATGAGAGATACCATGATTATTGCTTTTGTTATCTTCTTATCAAGCTATTATTTGCTTGGTGGGGTAGGAGCCTCCATCCATAATATCTGGATTGCCATGTCGTTATTATTATTCATTCGTGGTATAGGGCAAGCGATTTTATACCATAAGTTTCCTCAGTTTTTAAAGTAGCTTTTTTGTATAAAAAAAGGAGCCATTTATGTAAAATGACTCCTCTACTAAATTTAATCTCTTTATTCTGAGATGATAATTTGTTTTTGATATTGCTGATCACCGTGTTGGATAAGAAGTATGTAAGTACCTGCACTTAGTGCTTTCACATCGATGGCATTGTTTTGTGTTGAGCTAGTTTGACTATATAAAGTTTTACCTGTGATATCAATGATCTGCAGATCGAAGCTGCCTCTAGTAAATTCCGTATTTACGTAGAGGATATCTTGTACAGGATTGGGGTATACTTGTACCTCATCGAGATCGTCAATATTTTTGGTATCCGACACAAATGACTCATCTATTTCTATTTCAAATGTCGTGATACCTATCCATCCTCCTTCACCGTCCTGTACGGTAAACTTGAATAGATCAGTTGACGTGTCGGTACCGTCATGACCGTAAATAATCCTTATTTGATCGATGTCGCTTTGAGTAAATTGCGATCCAATATTGATGATTTCTTCATTTCGAGTTAAAGTACCGTGCTGAGGTAAAGTAACAATGGTATATACAAGTTCATCCGCGGTATTATTAGCATCCTCAGAGAGTAGATCAAGATTTCTGATATCTTGTCTTTGCCCAGGAGGAACACCTAATTTATTGTTATTGATAAGTACAGGCGCATCTAGTACTGTATTACTACATATTTCAAGTTGTACTTCTTGCAAAGCCCCACCGTTTCCACTCTTAGTATCCTTGATTTCAAATGTCCAAACACCGAGCAGGTCTTTGCCATATAGAATGCTAAGATCACCTGCTGGTTCAAATATGGTGCTATTAGTAAGGGGGCAACTTAGTGGGAAAGGAGATTCGCTGTCAAAGCCACAATTGAAGTTTGATGAATTACCACAACTCTTATCAAATAACAATACCGCTTCACCATCAGGCGCAATCATTCTAAATTCTAGATCACTTACTCTCTCATGCAACCCTTTTACTCTTTTGATATTGATATCACTGAGTTGAGCGGTTGAGTTGATTACAAATTGGGTCTGGATGGTAGGTAGCCCTGACTGAGATATGTTTTTAGGTAGGTCTATAGCTTCTAGATCAAAACACTCTAGCGCTTCTGTAGAAAATGCTTGAATGTCAGTACTTGATGCAAATCCGCATCGATTGCTAGCGATGACTCTCCAGTAATAGACGGTACTATTTTCTAAAATGGCATTACTTTCAAATGTAGTATCAATTAATCCATCTTGATCGATTATATTATTTTGAAAATCAGGACTAGTGGATAACTGCAGTCTGTAGCTATCGGCATCAGCAACATCTACCCAGCTAAATAAAGGTAATCCGCTCAGGCCAGTTACGTTACTCTCTGGAGTAAGGCCAGCTAGGGAAGAAAAATTATTCCCCGTAGTAGTTAATGTATATTCTCGATATAGTGTATCAGCACCTGCAACAGCTTGTATGGTGATGAGGTACGTACCATCTCCTTCTACATTATTTAAATCTAGATCGACCGTTGCACTTTCGCCAGCGGAGATTATTGCCGGTGTAATAGTGGCTAAAGCACCGCTTGGTAAACCATCAACTATGGATAGTTCTATTGTTTCTGTAAAATTATTAAAGCCTACGGACTCTATATTGAAGCTCACATCATCGGGAAGACAAGTCTCTCCACATAAGGCATCTAGCCCTAGATAGTACGTGTCAGTCGTTGGAGCAAATACTCTGCTGTTAAGGTTTCCGATATCAAAAAATATGTTATCCGCACCCTTTACTTTGATACGTACAAAATCAGATACGGCATTGGGGATAATGACTTCATGAGATCCATCATTAGGGGCATTTTTGGCTAGCTGATAATTATAGTTAAAGCCTCCATCGTCACTCAAGAAGATATCCACAAATTTACAATTTACGGGACTTTGATCCGTATTGGCAACATCCCAGGTAATCGTAGCCGTATCTCCTACGGTAAATTGCTCATCTATATCAGGAAAAGTAAGCATAAAAGGTCCTGCTTGATCAGTAGAAGAAAATTCAATTTCTTCCCAGTCTACGGCTCCTATGCCTTCGTGATTATCTCTGACTACAAATCTAAAAGTCAGATCTCTAGAGATCTGCGGTAGGCGTTCTACGTCAGTACCTTGAGAGCCTGAGCCAGATATGATACTCTGCATTCTGGGGAATACTCTTGTCTTTGCATCTTCATCAGGATAGTAGACTCTAAATAATGGAGCGGTACCTAATGGCGTCCCTAAATCAGAGCTCGGCCCCAAGTCATACTGTTCCCAGCCATAAGTCATGGGATCTCCGTCAGGGTCAAATGCATCACCCGTAAGCTCAAATGGGGTACCTATAGGAATTACAAATCCGCCTTCCATAGGAATATATGCTTCAGGAGTATTATTATCAGTGTTTACTTTGGTAGCACAAGCCTCAGCTCCTGTCTCTCTAGTGTAAAATAACATTTCATTGAGTGTACCTACATGGTAGTTGTCTGTATTAGCGAAAGCTACGCTGTTGCCACCACAAAGCCCTGCATAAGACATGATGGTAGTACCGCTACCTGGCTCAAATGCAGAAGCAGGGGCAAACTGTCCAAAAAGATCTTCTGTACATTTATTCCAAGTATGTCCTGCGCTCAGTTGATGACCGATCTCATGTGCTGTGATATTTACCATCACTCCACTGACACCAGCAGAAGTACCGATGCAAGTAACACCAGCACCTCGGTTTCCTGTACATGCACTTGACCCAAAAGCTACACCTCCTGTATCATTACAATTGCTCCATACATGACCAAAGTCATAGGTGTTTATGCCGATGGTATTATTAAGCGCAGCAGTATTAGCACCAAGTATGTTAAACCCTTGATTGCCATCATATGGATCTGTATTTGGATCTGTGAATGCCAAAAGATCATTGTTATCTACGAGTATAATTCTCATAGATAGATCTTGCTCAAATATCTGATTGAGTCTATTGACGCCGGTATTAAACTTAGCCATTATATTAGCGACACCGCCTTGGTTTTGACCCCATTCACCTGTACAGGCTAAGGCAAAATCATATTCATGGAGGATCACAGGCTCAGAAGGTGACCTCATAGAAATACCCGCTTCTTCAGCTTCTCTTAAGCTAGCCCAATCAGATTGGTTTTCGAGATTGTGCCCCATGTGTCCGCATCCTAATGGAGCTACCGGAGATTGACTATGATCATCTCTGGTATAATAACTGATATAGTGATCTTCCATATTATTGGCATAAGGATCTATGTATACCGTCCCTTCTGATGTTTTCAGT
>JAHDGW010000256.1:4390-4742 GCA_020631635.1 Saprospiraceae bacterium | reverse complement strand
AAGCTTTCAATAAAATCCATAATATTAGCTTGCTGAGCAGCATTGAGCACTTTCACGATATTTGTACGATCATCACTTTCCGCAATATTATTGGCTATCGTATCAGAAAAAATAAATCCCTCTTGCATGACCACTCCACATTTAGCTCTCCATATTTTTGAATAAATGCTGGATAAAGCTTGTCCTCCGATCTTAATTGCACCTTTATTGGGTTTATAAAAGCCTAAAAGTAGTTTAACCAAAGTTGTTTTACCACTACCGCTTGATCCTACTATAGCAGTAGTCTTTCCCAGTGGAATAGTTAGATTAATATCCTCCAGCACTTCGTCTGATATGAGAGTATATCTAAATG
>JAHDGW010000256.1:0-4380 GCA_020631635.1 Saprospiraceae bacterium | reverse complement strand
TTCTAGGTTTTCTTCATTCTCACTACCATGAATTTCAGATAAACGTTCCAAGCTTATTTTAGCATCTTGTGCTGCTCTAATAAACCCTATCAGTTGTTGAAGAGGTGCATTGAGTTGACCTATGATATACTGTATAGCTAGCATCATACCTAAAGTCATTGCTCCATCCAATACCAACTTAGCGGCAAGGAACGTGATAATAATATCCTTCAATTGATTAATAGACAATGCTCCCGCATCTTGATATTGAGAAATGGATAGAGATTTCATCTGCGTTCTAAAAAGCTTTGCCTGTATCGTGGCCCACTTCCAGCGCCTCTTCAATTGGCTTCCTTGCAATTTAATTTCAGGCATGCCTTGTATGATTTCTATCAAAGAGTCCTGATTATCAGATAGCTGCTGAAAAGCCCTATAATCCACTTCTTTTCTCATCTTCAAAAAGATAAAAATCCATGAGACATATAAGATGGAAGAAATAAAGAAAATAAGAAAAATCTGGACGCTATAGATCGCTAATACAATTCCAAAAATGATCAAATTAGTGAGTGAGAGTAAAACACTCAAAGACGAATTCGTCAAAAAACTCTCTATTCTCTTATGATCACCTATCCTTTGAAGTAAGTCTCCTGTATTCTTGGAGTCAAAAAAACCAAGCGGTAAATACATCAATTTGATCAAGAAATCGGCAATCAAGCTAATGTTAATACGTACACTTATATGAAGCAAGATCCAACTCTGAATAAACCTTACAATAGTTGAAGAGATAAACAGCATTAACTGAGCAGCAAGTATGATATAGATGAAATTCAGGTTCTTAGTATCAATACCAATATCAACCAAACTTTGGGTGAGAAACGGGAAGATTAACTGAAATACCGTTCCCAGCAATAAACCAATGATTAACTGAATCATCAATTTTCTATGAGGCTTAAGATAGGATGTCAAAAAACCAAATCCTCTTTGCTTACCCTCTTCTAGATCGTCAGAATAAAATGTATTCGTAGGTTCTATAAGTAAAGCTCTTCCCTGTTTATCGGAGGAAATCCAAGACTTCTCAAACTCTTCAATCGTTAATTTATGTTTGTCGCTTCCAGGGTCGGCGATCCAAACAAATTTCTGATTCATCTTGTAGACGACCACAAAATGATTTTGATTCCAATGAAGAATAGCAGGTAATGGTGCCTCCGCTAAGGAAGGTTCGCTTTTTGCTGCAAAAGTTGGAATTTTACTGCGAGCGTTCTTAGACCTATAAGTTCGGCCGCTTCACTAATCCCCTTAAGACTAACCCCAGCTCTATCTATATAGCATTTTTCACGTAAGAAAGGAAGTGTATAGTTCTTGCCATAATGTTTAGCTACCATACGTAAACAGGTAGGACCGCAATCCATAGAATCTAACTGACGTTAGTGTTTAAACCTTGACATACCAACAACTTACTTTTAGGTATTTTTAAATTATTTCAATTATATACATTATCACTAATCATAATTAGCAATCATAACGTACATAAAGGTGTTTTTAAAAATAAATCCAACAAGCCTTTCAAAGAAATGGAAAATTTTGTAAAGTGCAAGTATAACGCAATAAAATTATTAGATATTTTAAATCTGACTCGTTATTATACCACCCTACCATACAACCTACTCCCCCCATACGCCACTAAAAAACCCAATAAAGCACCGCAAAGCACGTCTACAGGAAAGTGAACGCCCACATATACTTGCGCTAAGCATATAGCACCTGCCCAGATCAATAAACTATACTTCGCCCAACGAGGTATACCTACTAATACAAATACGAGATACCAAGCAATAGCGTAGTGATTGGCGGCATGTGATGAGGTAAAACTGTAGCCGCTCCCGCAGCGTACACGTCGATTAAAATCTTCGAATAGCTCAGTGCTATTACAAGGTCGTAGTCGCTGAACCGATTTTTTGATCACATGACTGCTGATGATATCACTAGTACCAGCAGTGATAAATAAAAAGATAATCATCCAATAACTTTGCTTTCTGTAATTGAAAATTATGAAAGCCAACAAGAAAACATAAAGAGGCAACCAAACTGTCTTTTCTCTAATAATCGGTAAAATGTAATCAAATAAAGGATTTGTCAATCCTGAGTTGATACATTCAAAAAGAAATACGTCTAATTGTTGAAGCATAGATATTTTGGCTACTTAGCTTGGTTATGTCTTATTGCGGTATAAATTTGCACAAAAATCATAAGAATTGACACTAATAAAATCTATATCTGGAATCCGTGGAACCATAGGAGGTCAACCTGGAGAAAACCTTACACCCATCGATATTGCTCAATGCGTATCTGCATACGGACAATGGATCAAAGGAAATCATACAAAACCGACCATCGTAGTAGGACGTGATGGACGTATATCTGGTAAAATCGTGAGTGAAATCGCAATTGCTAGTCTTCAATCTATGGGTATTGATGTGATAGATCTTGATCTATCTACGACACCTACCGTAGAGATGATGGTCACGCAACTAAACGCTCAGGGTGGTATCATTTTTACCGCATCTCATAATCCTAAGCAATGGAATGCGCTTAAGTTCCTCAATGATCGAGGAGAATTCATTTCAGCTCAAGACGGTACTGATATCTTAAACTTGATTGATCAAAATAATCTCAGTTTTACAGAAGTGGATCACCTGGGTAAAAGATCAACATATAATAGCGCAATAGAAGATCACATCAAAGCTATTTTGGCATTAGATTTCATAGAAGTTAAAGCAATCAAAGCCGCCAATCTACACGTCACTGTGGATTGTATCAATTCAACAGGAGCCATCAGTATACCGCCACTTTTAGATGCATTGGGTTGTAGCTATAGTCTTATCCATAGCGATGTGACTGGTCATTTTGCACATAATCCCGAGCCGCTACCAAAGCATTTGGAGGATCTTTGTCAGGCTGTACTTGGTAATAAATCAGCACTAGGCATTTCTGTTGATCCTGATGTAGATCGTCTTGCTTTTGTATCAGAAGATGGTTCTTGTTTTGGTGAGGAATATACTTTGGTCGCTATTGCAGATTTTCTGTTGGCTATAAAATCAGGTAATACTGTATCTAACTTATCGAGTACAAGAGCGCTTGCTGATGTGACTAAAAAACACGGTGGCACGTACCAGGCTGCAGCTGTAGGTGAAGTCAATGTAGTCAATAAAATGAAGGAAACCGATGCGATCATCGGTGGCGAAGGTAATGGTGGGGTTATTTTGCCAGAATTACATTATGGACGAGATGCGTTAGTAGGGATAGCGATCATGCTCAGTCATCTTGCTAAGAGCGGAAAAACTATGACTGAACTACGAGCTAGCTACCCCAACTATCAAATCATCAAAGAGAAAATCCAACTGACTCCTAGTAGTTGAAGATTTACTATCTAGAAGACCATTTTAGTAAAGAAAACATCAATACTATCGATGGACTGAAAATTGATTTCCCTGATGGATGGGTTCATTTGCGTAAATCTAATACAGAACCCATCATCAGACTCTATGCCGAAAGCAATAGCATTAAAGAAGCTGAAAAATTAGCTAATATGGTTCGTACAGAAGTGGATAAAATCCTTTAATTTACAGGCTTAAGCAACGCATATGTTAGAGCAACATTTTAAAAAATTTAGAGATCAGATCATAGGTATCGATCAGGAGTTTGATACGCCATATGGTCGTCAAAAAATTATCTATGCCGATTGGATTGCTAGTGGTCGTATGTATGGGCCTATTGAAAAAGTATTGACCGAACAAATCGCACCTTTCGTCGCTAATACCCATACTGAAACTACAGTCACTGGTTGCTCTATGACCAATGCTTATCATAAAGCTAAAGAGATCATCAAATCACATGTCAACGCTTCAGATCAAGATATTTTGATCTCTTCTAACTCCGGAATGACAGGAGTTATCAATAAATTTCAGCGGATATTAGGATTAAAGATTCATGAAAAATATCGATCTAAAATTGATATTGCTAAGCAAGACCGTCCAATAGTATTCGTGACTCATATGGAGCATCACTCCAACCAAACCACTTGGTTAGAGACGATCGCAGAGGTAGAAATCATAAGAGCCAATAAAGAAGGTCTTGTATGCTTGGAACACTTAGACGAATTATTAGAGTTTTACAAAGACCGTAAACTAAAAATAGCGGCAATCACCTCATGCTCTAATGTAACAGGAATCAAAACACCCTACCACGAAATGGCTGGTAAAATGCATCGCGCGGGAGGTTTATGTTTTGTGGATTTTGCTTGTTCAGCTCCATATATTGATATCGATATGCACCCAGCTGATCCAGACGAATATTTAGATGCTATATACTTTAGCCCTCATAAGTTTTTGGGAGGACCCTCTA
>JAHDGW010000255.1:3859-4757 GCA_020631635.1 Saprospiraceae bacterium | reverse complement strand
TTTTAATCAACCGAATGTCTCTTTCTATAAGAATAGTACAGTTCCTGATCCAGCTTTAGAGAAAGAAAGCAACCTCTATAGTCGTATGGTCTTCAACTCATCGTTATCCTTGAAGGTGAGTGAATTATTTGCGATAAGTCCTCGTCTATTGATCCTCAGCCAAGGAGATCATACCGAACTTTCACTAGGCAATGATTTTAGAATAGAATTTTATGAACGAGACTATATGGCTTTTCATATAGGAGCATGGTTACGTATCGTCGACGATATATCGGGGGTGAGACCAGAGAGTTTTATACCTATGGTTGGTCTTGATTATAAAAGCTTCTTATTTGGAGTCTCTTATGATCTAGGTTTGCAAGATACTTTTGATAGTAGACTGGGGCTCAGTTCTTTCGAGTTTTCCATTACCTATCGAGGAAATTATGACAATGATACTGGTTATTGTCCTACTTTCTAGATAAGATTAATATTCTCAACAATCTCCAAACCGTAACCAATCAATCCAATTCTTTTCTTAGGATTATTGGTAAGAAGCTTGATCTGTTGAGCGCCTAAATGTCTTAAAATCTGTGCCCCTACGCCGAAATCTCGTTGTGAAGGATCTTGATTTTTAAGTTTTCCATGCTCGTCAATATTATCCAATTTGGTCAGGATACTATCTTCCTTTTCACCATGTCTCATGTATAGAAAAACCCCAGATTCTTCCTTAGAGAGTTGTTTCATCGCTAACTTAATCAGATCTGCTTGACCATCGAATATAATTCCTATGATATTATTGGTTTCGGCACTACTATGCACTCTGACCAAAGTAGGTTTCTCTGTAATGACTCCTTTGGTGATCGCGAGATGAATATCCCCAGAGGTAATTTGCTTATAAGCATGTATAGTAAATCTG
>JAHDGW010000255.1:0-3849 GCA_020631635.1 Saprospiraceae bacterium | reverse complement strand
CATATTCTTTGTGATTGACATGATGCTTGGTGACTTGCTCTATGATCCTTTCTGTTTTCATGCGGTAAGCTACAAGATCTTTAATAGATATGAGCTTGAGATCATGCTTCTTAGCAATCTCTTTGAGCTGTGGCAACCTCGCCATAGTACCATCTTCATTCAGTATTTCTACTAATACACCTGCTGGAGCAAGACCTGCCATTTTTGCTAAATCAACCGCCGCCTCAGTATGTCCTGTACGACGTAGTACTCCACCATCTTTGGCAATTAATGGAAATATATGACCGGGTCTGGCGTAATCGTCTGCAGTAGTATTTTCATCAACGATGGCTCTAATACCTGTCGATCGATCATAGGCTGAAATACCCGTAGAACATCCATGACCTATAAGATCTATAGAAACCGTAAATGCGGTCTCGTGCAAGGCTGTGTTACTGCTTACCATCATCTCTAATTGAAGCTCCTTTGCTCTTTGTTGCGTTACAGGTGTACAGATCAGTCCACGACCATAGGTGGCCATAAAGTTGATCTGATCTGAAGTAACCAACTCTGCCGCACATATAAAATCACCTTCGTTTTCTCGATCTTCGTCATCTACGACAATTACAATTTTTCCATTACGAATGTCCTCTATAGCAGATTCTATTGTATCCAAATGAATGTCCATATTAGTGGTCGTTAAATTTTGTGTTTCTAGGATCATGGCTTGAGTGCTTTAAGATTCTGGATCAGCTTATTATTTTGTGTTTCCCAAGTATAACAGCTTTGTACAAAGGTAAATGCATTTGCCCTGATATAGTTGTAATGATCTCGATTATGAAGTAGTTCAAGAATATGTTTTGACATTAATTCTGATTCATCAGCGAGACAAATTGATTCCTGATTACTTGCTCCGATAGCGTTATTGACAAGCTGTGTAGTTACGCAAGGAATACCCATGGCCATCGATTCGAGAATCTTATTTTGTTGTCCAGCGCCATTAAATATTGGGGCCACAAAAACATGAGAACTTGCATAAGCTAATCGTATATCTTCAATATATCCTGATACAGCAATATGCTCACTTGCTAAAAACTGAACTCCTCGTGTCGGACGAGCACCCGCAATCAAAACTTTAATATTAGGTTTAGTTTTCAAAAGAATGGGCAGCAATTGTTGCGCTATAAAAAAGGCAGCTTTGATATTTGGAGGGTAACCCATATTCCCAACAAATACAATGTCATATTTTTTTTCAACATCTTCCAGCGGGTAAAACCTTTCTAGGTCTACCCCATTGGATATTACATCAAACTTAGAGTCCATTAAAGATTCTAAATACTGCTGATCTTGCTTAGATATAATGGCTTTTCCCTGATATCGATTGCTTGATGTGATCTCATGCGCTTTCATACGATGAGCCTCTACCTTGTAAAAAAGACTTTTTATCCATCTCGAACTAGCAGCTCTTCTTTTCATGATCAAACTAAATGCATCCATGTAGTCGATATACACGGGGTGCTTCATATGCTCCACATATTGCCCGGCTCTCAATAAATGGCTATAGATAAGATCTGGCTTAAATTGATCGACGATATCTTGTACCGATCGCTTAGCCTTCTTGGAGTAAAAGTATGATATCTGAAATGGATTCTTTGTAAATACAGCAGTCAACAAACCTAATAACCTAGAAAGTCCACCTACTTGCACCATATGTAGTTCATCTACCATACTAGCAATATGAGTATAGGAATCATCCTCGACGGTTTCATCATTAAGCGCTATAAGGCATATCTTAAACACTTTTGAAAGGTCTTTGATCTGGTAATATATCCGTAGCTTATCTCCCTTTTCTAATGGATACGGGAAACGAGATGTAATGACCAATAATCTAGTCATATGCGAGCATGATCAGTTTATACTTTGCTATACTTAGGTGAAGCTAGCAATTTCTTATATTTTTTGATCAAAGTCTGAGCAATCGCATCATTATCATAGTATTTCTCTACAAAAGCACGACCCGCTTTACCGAGTCTTGACCTCAAAGAGGTATTCATTAAAGCCTCATCTATGCATTTTACAAAGTCTTCTTTGGTATCTGCTATCAATACATGTTTGTTGTGTTTGGCTTCTATTCCCTCTAGGCCTTGAGACGTTGTGATAACTACTTTACCTAAGGCCATACCTTCTAATATCTTGACACGTGTACCTGACCCTGAAAATAGTGGAACAATCATAATAGGATGACTAGAAATAAACTCGATCGCATCATCCACTTCTCCATGTACAACGACATTTTCTTTGTTTAGGTTGAGAAGTGATTCTGGAGTATTACGACCTGCGATATGAAACTTAATTTCTCCACCGTAATCATGCCATACCTTATTTAAAAACCACTGTAAACCTTCAAAGTTAGGCATCCAATCGAGTGCACCAATAAAGCAGAGATCTCTAGAATTTCCTTTACTTTTTTCAGCTATATCAGCGGGATATCGATCTAGTTTTAGACCAATAGGAGTGCTCATGGCTCCATTGATGTACCCCAAGCCCTTGTACCTTTTGAGATCACGGCTAGATACCGTTATTAAATAATCATAATCATTGAGATGCGTAATCTCGTAGTTTCTAAGCTTTTCAGTGAGATGTCTGAGGTATGCTCTTTTAGCAACAGACTTAGTATTTTGAGTGATTCTATCCCAGATCTCATGCTCTATATTATGAGCTCTCATGGCAACTATAGCATTGCTATTCTTTTTGATACAATCAATATAAGGCGTAAGATATAGGGTTTCAAGCTGTACTACATCAAAATCTTCACTCCTCAGTATTTCAATCAATTTAGTTTTGAAAGCTTTAGACTCGAAACGAGAAACGTGATATGAATCTTTGGTGAAAAGGTTTGCGATGGCACCAGTAACTTTCACATTATTGTTGACATCCACAACATGAATGTCTTTATACTGATCATAACTATCTGGTAATGTCGTGATATCTGTGAAGTGCTTAGAAGTATTCATACTCAATAAAGTAACTTCACAACCTAAGTTATTCAGTGCTTTACTTAGGTAGGACACAGCTATAGACTCACCATCCTTGAGTGGATAAGGAAACTTTTTGCACAGTTGTAGTATCTTCATATAATCGCAATATCGATCAACGGGATCGCAAAGTTAGTTTTTCTGATGATTCCTCTAGTTATGCAATCAATTTTCTGAAATTAATTAAAGCTGGAGCAATACTCTTCAATGGGTATAAAACAGAATTACCCATCATAATATTATCGAACCGATTGAAATATTTTTTAAAAACATATATTTGAAACATTGATACTATATTAACGTACCATTACCCCGATTTGTGGTAAGCAGTTCAAGCCTATGACCAAAATATTATCAGCACTTGATATCAAAAAGTCTTTTGACGAAGTTTGCGTCCTCAGAGGTGTTAACCTTGATATCTATGAAAAAGAGATCGTCAGTATTATGGGTAAATCAGGTTCAGGCAAAAGCACGTTACTCCATATATTAGGTACATTGGACAAGGCTGATGAAGGGCAACTAACCATTGCAGATAAGGTCGTTAATCAATTGAATTCTAATCAGTTATCTGATTTTAGAAATAATGAAATAGGCTTTGTATTCCAGTTTCATCATCTACTTGCTGAATTTACAGCCCTTGAAAACGTGGCCATCCCTGCATACATAAATGGCAAATCTAAACATGATGCAGAGGTGAAAGCCAAAGAGCTGATGCAATATCTAGGTGTAGATCATAGATATGAGCACAGACCATCAGAACTTTCTGGAGGGGAGCAACAAAGAGTGGCGGTAGCAAGAGCATTAATCAATGAACCCAAAATCATATTTGCCGATG
>JAHDGW010000254.1 GCA_020631635.1 Saprospiraceae bacterium | reverse complement strand
AAGTATTAACAATAACGCTTATTCAACATTTTGTTATCTTAATCATTTAAAAACCTGATATTTATCAATGGTAGTACTATAATTTTATGATTTTCTAGACCCTTTCTTCAGACGTGAAGTAAGGGTCTTTTTTCGAATTAGCACGGCTAGCATGCCTCCAGCCTATCAACATTATATATCAAGACGCAACTACATATAGGGTATCCCTATCTGCTTATCGTTATATTAGTGATCATAACTATAACGATTTAACACTGTAATCTTAATCTAATCCTTCTATCCATGCACCACCGGCATCGTTAATTAATTGACCGATATCTTGTGCCTCAGCCTTGTGTAAGCTTAGTTCCTCATGTATGGACTTACGCTCATCATTGATGATATCTACTGTCATCAAATGCGTAGCCGTAGGACCATAGGTTGACATGCTGACACCTCTATTGAGGGCGAATAATCTACTTCCAATTGTTGGCTTTCCTTTTTCTCCGATTTGGTTTTTCGCAGGATTTCCATAAAGTTGGGTATTCAACTTATTTAGATTCTGCGTAAGGCTTGAAATTCGCTCCATAACAGATTGATCTACTGAAGCCCTAGTTGCGGCGATAAGTAACTTTCCACTTAACTTTTCTAGATTGGATAGTTTTATAGATAGCGTATTTACCTCTTTGGTCAATTGCTCATATTGCCTCCAGAAAGCTAGTACAGCTTCCATATTACTGCCTTTCAAAGCTGGCTCTCCTAATCGTTCTACCATTACGTCTACGGGGCCTGCCAATAGAGTTGATTTTCCATTTTCCATCGCATGAAGAGTTGCATAATATTGACCTGGAGCAGCTAAGAGTGCAGTCAATCGCTCTTCTTTATGATCCAACATTATTGTGCCAGAACCTCCTACATGAATATCCCATGCGACTCTATTAATTTTTGTTTGTTGCTTTTACTCGATTGACTACACTACCCGACTGATCTTTGATTTCTAGATAAACAAAGGGTTTGAGTTCTTGTGTTTCGTTTGCCAATGCGTCCCAACCTGGGAATGCTACATTGGCTTTCATAGATTCCTCAGAAACTTGTCTTAGTTTTTCTAAACTCTTGATCTCGTCTTTCAGATAATAGGTACATACGGCTCCAAAATCAGGATTAGGAGCTACGAATAGTTGAGATCCCTGCGAACCTCTTACATTATCAAAATTGAGTACTGATTTCTCGATATACCACCAAGCCTTACGCGGCTCGAATAAGCTTGCGGATTTTTGAAGCTGGTCTTTGTCTACATCTCGGAGTGATGTATAGTCATCTAAAATGTAAAAACCTCTACCGAAAGAGGCGGCGACCAAATCATTTTCTCTTCGCTGTATGGCCAGATCTCTAAATGAAATCGTTGGGATTCCACCTTTCATTTCAGTCCATTTTTGACCACCATTTATCGTGACATATACGCCAAACTCTGTACCTAGAAACATTAGATCTTGATCGACATGATCTTGGACTATTCTCCAGACTAAATTTTTATCACCTAATCCATTTTCGATACGTTTCCAGCTTGCTCCCTTATTAGTACTCTTGAGTAAATATGGTTTGTAATCGCCTTCTTTGTGATTATCTAGCGCTACATAGAGTGTATTTTCATCATAGAGATCCGCTTTGATATCATTGACATAGCATCGATTGGGTACTCCCATGGCACTAACTTCAATTTTCTTCCAAGTCTTACCTTCATCAGAGGTCACTTGTATCAATCCATCATCTGTTCCTATAAAAATAACTTGCTCATTTAGTGGTGATACCGCAATCGAAGTGATGGTATTAAAATTAGACATAGCTCCTACATCCCATGGCGAATCCCAGCTCTGAACTTTTCCCATGATCGGTAGCGCAATACGTTCTTGATCTCTGGTGAGATCTCCAGAAAGCGCAGTCCATGAGTCGCCACGATTTGTCGATTTCCATAGTCTATGCGATGCATGATAAATGGTACTCGGTGAGTGAGGAGATACTAATATTGGCGCATCCCAATTGTATCGTTCGTAGTCTTCATCGGCGGCTGGCTGAGGCATGATATCAATCACCTCTCCAGATTTTAGATCTATACGAGAAAGTGTCCCTTGCTGTCGCTGACCATACATGATATCAGGATTACCAGGTTCTGTAGCTGGCTGATGTCCATCCCAATTGAGTACTACTTTCCAATCTGCATTTCGGATACCATGATGATTATCGGTACGAGAAGGCCCTCCCTCTGTACTATTGTCCTGAGTACCCCCGTATACATTATAAAAGGGCTCTGCATCATCTACAGCAACTTTATAAAACTGTGTCAATGGTAGATTTTCCATGTACCTCCAGCTTGCACCCAAATCAAAACTTTCATACAATCCTCCATCCGTACCTACCAGCAGATAATTAGGATCTGATTGTTTGAATGCTACGGCATGATTATCTCCATGCTTGGCTGTTTCATCCATATTGGCAAATGTGGTACCACCATCTTCCGATTTCATGAGGCGGTTATTCATGAGGTATAATCTGTCAAATTGATGTGGCGAAGCGAAGATTTCTTGATAATAATGTGGACCTGTGGCTCCTGCAACCGCATCCGACATTTTGGTCCAAGTACCTCCACGATTATCCGATCGCCATACTCCACCTTTGGTACGATTGAGCTCGATGGCAGCATAGAGTACATCAGGATTTTGAGTAGAAATGGCTAATCCAGTTTTACCCCACTTTCCTTTTGGTAAGCCATTTTCTAACATTCTCCAAGTATCGCCGGCATCATCAGATACGTATAGTCGAGAGTTTTCACCACCTCCCATCCAAGCTGCAACAGTTCTATGGTGTTCCCAAGTCACGGCATATATTCTGTTTGGATTTCGAGGATCGTAGACCATATCTGTCACTCCCATGTATAACTTATCGCCTAGGGTCTTTTTCCAAGTCTTACCACCGTCAATTGACTTGAAAAAGCCTCGATCTCCACCAGCACTCCACAGCGGACCTTGAGATGCAACCATGATTACATTAGAATCATCTGGATGTACGATGATCTTAGAGATATGCTCAGAATTGGGTAATCCCATATTTTCCCAAGAAGATCCGCCATCTAAACTTCTATATACACCATCGCCAAATCCTGCATGTCTTCCACCTACGTTCTCACCAGTACCTACCCAAACGGTATAAGGGTTATTAGGGTCAAGCGTCACACAACCTATCGAATAAACGGGCTGATCGTCAAAAATAGGTTGGAAAGTAGTTCCTGCATTCACCGTTTTCCATACTCCTCCTGATCCTACAGCTACATACCATACATTTTCATTGGTAGGGTCTATAGCAATATCTGCAATACGACCGGACATGAAGGCTGGACCAATACTTCTAAACTTCAAGTTATCAAACAACTCTGACTGCAGCTCTATAGCATCAGACTTAGAAGAACTATTCTTCTGTGAGAAACTATACTGCAGTGTAGCTAAAAGTAAAAATACGAGAAGTGAGAAAGTAGATTTTTTCATGCGGTAGATTTTTATCGAAATACTTGTGGTCTAAAATACTATTTCCTTGTTGAAGTAATGAAAGAAAATAATCTGAATCGAAACAATATGATCTCAACTGAGCTAACCATAAGTTAGGTAATCATTCATGCGGTTCAAAATTTAATTTCATACACCTCTCCTTCTTTACTCTTATCACCCGTAAATTGGATAGAGGACTGAAAAAAGGTATCTAATGTACCCATCAATGTATCGGTAAGATAAGTCAATGCATACTCCGCCGTATACTCAACTCCTTCAGCAAGATATATGATGATCTCCGATGTATCAGGGTTCTCCTCTCTAAATATAGCTACATTACTTCCATAATACGGAAATGAAAACTTGGGGTGAGATAGCAATATTTCATAGAAACAGTATTCATCACGCTCACGATAAGGAGGCTCATCGATAACACGAAAAACATTGCGAATAGGTTCGTATGCTTTGGCAATAATCAGTTTATCTTCTTCTAATTTGGGTCTAAAAATAGTTTTTGCAGTGTCTTGAAAAAGCTCATATAAGATATACTGCTCAGTATTGATAGAGATGGTCTGCTGGATATGGGATTCATCTAGCCAACTAGCTTCTTCCAATAAAAAGTCAACTGTATCTTGGTCGACATCAAGCTGTAGATTTACCATTCCATTGGCATCTGTAATACCTTCGGCAAAATCCAAACTATACGTACCACCAAGTCCATAAAAAATAGATATGGGAGTATTGGGGATGGGCTCATCTGTCAAACCATTGATGAGTTGTATCTCATAGTTACGCAGTGAAGCATCCATATCTGGGTCTTTGCCACAGGATGTGATGATGAGAATACAGATCATCGAGGTGCAAACTACGAATGTAAACACTGAATTTCTTCTAAATATCATACCTTCAAAATAAGTAATTTTAGTTTAAGCTTATAGATGTTATCTAAATTAAAATGCAAGTCTTAGTCCTAATTTAGTACAAAATATCAATCGAATACATTTACTTGAGAATCGGATATCACACAAGTTGATTTATAATAAAAAATGACTTAACCTCCCGCACAAGAAATTCATTAGGCTTGAATATTAGTCAATAATCTATAAATTCCACATGTGACCATAGGTATCGGTAGAATTAGATATGGTATAAATTTATCTCATTTTAAATCCATCTCACAGAACGACAAATACTCTATATTCAGTATATTACGGTTATTGATATGTTATGCAAATTTCAAATTTAAATCATTTTTATTAAATCCTATTTCGATGAATTATCAAGAAGAAAGCCAT
>JAHDGW010000253.1 GCA_020631635.1 Saprospiraceae bacterium | reverse complement strand
TTTGTTGTACAATACCTTCGAGAAATCTATAATCTCCTGTTTCGGTGAGAAAAGTTCCTTCTAATTTGCTCCCTGTCTGCTTAAATTCTGCAATAGCAGGGTATTCGTCTTCGCTATCCACTTCAAATTTTACCTCCCATTTTCCAGATAGATCCGCGTTAGGAACCATTTTTTTATCTACGAATCGATGCCCAACACCATGCTTAGCCACAAAGGGAATGCGATAATTTTCTTTGGTCGTGACTACCCAATTACCTTCCATGGTACTCTCTTCATAAAAGCCTTTGATATAGGATTGGTATAATGGGAAATCTATTCTAAAGGTATCTTTACCACTCTCTCGTTCTCTTCCGAATAGGATGTCTTTGACCTCTATACGCTCGTCCCCATTGTGAATGGAGATGACAATATTTTGTTGATCATCATATTGTAGATCGAAGTTGAATGGTAGCTCTGCGGCACTATTCAGTTTTTCGACTTCTATGTATTCTTCTTTTTGAGCCGCGAGTTGCTTAGGTGCTAGATCAAGTTGCAGACTTGCTCTCCATGTACCGGGTGGCAATTTTTCAAAGGTATTGCTAAAATCTACACAGGAGTTTAAGCCTAGTGCTATCAAGGCTACTAGCGAAAAAGTCAAAAAACGATTCATTTACTTGTTATTTTGAACGCTCACCTACGAAGTGATCATCCTTGTATTTAAAGAGTACATTGAAGGAGGTCAAACTACCGTAAATACGAGTGATGTATTGTTGGAGGTTTACTTTGTCTTCGTCACCCATGACCTTTGAGCTATTGATGCGTTGCTCCATTACTCTCAATCGGTCTCTTACCATAACAATTTTATGAAAGAATGTTTCTATCGGTATTTCTTTATCTTTCATACTATCGTCTGCGGGTCGTAGTATCATCGTGCCGCCATCCCATTTATCGCCGAGTTCGATATTTTCAGATACGTCAGACCATGTTCGCAATATCTTCATTAGGGATTTTTCTGCTGCGGTAAAACTTAGCTCTTCGCTATAGGGTAGTGCATCTATGATTTCCCATTCTGTATAGTTTTTGCCAACATGCTTGAGTCCAAACTGCATAAAGCAAACTTGATAAGCCGCTACATCGACTGCCACTACGGCACCTGGTCCATATGCGGGGTGTTTTACTCTTGATCCTATTCCTAATATATCCTCACTCATATTTTACATTTTGATGAATTTCTCTACAAATATAGATTTATCATCATATGTTTTAAAAACATATTGACCAGAAGCTAAGGCTGGCAACGATATTTTTGTGTTTTCTCCTGTTAAATAGCCTTCCACATGTAGCTTACCGGAGATATCAAAGATTTGATATCTCAGATTTTTATCTAAACCATGCTTGACATTGAGTATGTCGACTACGGGGTTGGGAAATAGCTCTACTTGACCTGAGAGATCGGCTAGATCATGATTATTGACCATTTGATCTATTCTAAAGTCCCAGATTCCACGTCCATATGTACCAAATCTTACGACATTACTATTTTCAAGATATTCTACACTCCAGTAAGTTTGATTTGGTGCTGATAGACCTGACATATCAAACCATTGCTGTTCACTCTGAATGTAGACGTAAGGTCCGGCTTCTGTAGCGGCAAAAATCATGGATTCATCGGCATTGGCTACGATCTTAAAAACGGTGGTCTGTGGCAGTCCAAAACTCATGGCTGACCAATTGCTACCGCCATCTGTAGATTTGTAGACCCCCGGGTTACTATACCCAGACCCTGATAAGTAGACTAGATTAGGATCAAGTTTAGAGTATAGAATATGTGAGCCATATAGATAGTGTCCACCTGGTACATTGAAACTAGCTGCGGCAAAGTTTTGAGCACCGTCTGTTGACTTATATACACTTCCGTTATCGGTTGCTACTAGCCAGTTATTTGGATCGAATGGGCTAGTTGCCATGGCACTTATATTGCCACCTGATACAGTAAAGTCGAAAGGAAGGTTGGTCGCTTCGATACCAGAGCTTTCTTTTCGCAATTCAATGATAAATCGTCCTTCTCCACCTTCCGCGCTTCCTCCTGCGGCATACACTATATTCTCTGCTGGATCTGGATGAGGCATAAGAGGTGGTATCCAAACAGACTCATTATCAGATGCTATATCATAGGTATCAGAATATCCTTGTGACGCTGGGAAAGGGTAGTACGTTATCCACCCGCCAGGGTATACGGTCCATAAACGAGAACCAAATTCTGAAAATTCCGTATGACCATAATCTCCTGAAATCACTTGATCAAGATCTGCAGTAATATTGCCATCTGTATCAATTAGCCCTCGTTGAAATCCTTGATCTTGGGCTCCGGCATATACGAGATCGTCTAATCCTGGCTGAGTAGTTACGTCATAGTATTGACTAACGTTAAGTCCTGATAAGGAGATATTTCTATTGATCGCAGTATTGTCATAGCTGATACTTAGTCCTCCATGATTACTGATCGTGAGGAAATTTTGTCCCTCTTTGGTGGTATATTCATCATAGGCCATGATATCGGCATGGAGTGCAAATTCTACATTATCGTAGTACTCATACCATTCATTGATGAGATCCCAGGTCTGTCCTTGGTCGACTGACCTATATGCATTTACTCCTCCTGTGAATAATACATTGGGGTTTGATTTTGAAAGAAATATAGCTACCTCCCATGGTCTGATTGGTATTTCTCCTTTAGTCTCCCAAGTCATTCCACCATCATCAGAAAGTCGTATGACATTGCTACCGTCATATGCGTAGAGGCGGTTGAGGCCATCCTTTTGAGTAGCAACGAGGTTAGCTCTTCCATCTGCACCAAAACTAAACGGAACCTCTGTGTTGATGGTCTCAAGGATGGAGGAGCTTTCGTTCCAGCGGTATAATTGACTCTGATTTTCGGTAAATTGCTCGATGACAAAAAGCTCACTGGAATGATGAGCTTTAGTCATTGCAACATTGTTGAGATTCGAGGTATTAAAGGTATGTAACAGAGTGTAGTTTTCTCCAGCGTCTTTCGTAGTATAAAGTTGTATATCGCTCCACCAATCTTTTCTAAACAGTAAAAAGATTTGTTTTCGATCACTATCTAGTTGTTCCGCATTTTTAATTCTCCAACCGTCTGATCCATTCATACCATTCGCTGCAACCCAAGTGGTGCCACTATCATCAGAATAGTATGGATCACCACCTACCGCTGAGATTAGTCTTTTCTGATCCGCGATCGTATCGCTTAAAAATAAGAATCGATTGGCAAAACGAAGATCTTGTTGGATTACATTCCATTCGCTACCATCGCGTTTTCCTTTGAAAATAGAACCTCCTGCACTGACTAGGTATAGTTCATCAGTATCTTGATCATATACGACATCAAATACGCTACCAGACTGATTTTGACTCCCACGCTCTATCCACTCGCCTGATAGGTTGCCATTAGCCACGGTTTCTATTCCGTCTCGTGAGGACAATTCATTTTTTCTCAGCTCAGCCTTTACTTGATGCTTGGCTATCGCATTTTGATGCTCGATCTGTTTCCAAGATACCTCAGGAGCTGCCCAGTGTAGCTTTTCAAAATATTCTTTTTTGACATCCTTGAGATCGCCATCTTCCATATCGAGTTTTACCTCGGTCGGTTGTGGTAAGTATTCTTGTTTGCAGCTGTAGGTGAATACAATCGCGAATAGAAAAAAGTAGTAATTTTTATACATCAATTTGGCTTATACATTTTCTAAATGATCATCCCAGTTTTGGGCTTTAGGTTCTCCTAATTTACCAATAGATTTGCCGACTACCATGGCAACCGTAGCATCACCCGAGACATTTATAGTAGTTCGCAACATATCTAGCGGACGATCTACGGCAAATACGAGTGCCAGACCTATGGCCAGGTACTCAGCGGGAAGACCGACGGCTTCTAATACGATGACGAGCATTACCATGCCTGCGCCAGGTACCGCAGCAGAGCCAATAGAAGCCAAGGTTGCGGTCAAAATAATGGTCAACTGATCACCAAAAGTCAAGTCAAAATTGAGAGCTTGACAGATAAATACGGCAGCAACGGCTTGATACAAGCTTGTACCATCCATATTGATCGTTGCACCTACTGGACATACGAATGAAGTGACTTCTTTTTCTACTCCAAGGTGTTCTTCTACTCGCTCCATGGTAACAGGAAGGGTAGCAGCACTAGAGCTTGTAGAGAAGGCAAGTAACTGAGCAGGACTGATCCCTTTAAGGAAAAAGGATGGAGATTTCTTGGTATATAGTGCGACTACTGCAATATATATTCCCAGCATACAAGCTAAACCTACGATCACTGATACCGCATACCAAGCCAAAGCCACCAAGATATCACCATCAGGAGCTTCTACCATAAGAGCGGCCAGCAAAGCGAATACAGCGTAAGGAGCCATCAACATAATCAGATCTACCATTTTGAGAATGATATCATTGACACTGTCAAAAAAGGCCTTGACAGGCATACGAGCTTTTTCTTCGATCAGTAACATACTGATGCCAAAGAATACAATAAAGAATATGACTTGTAACATACTCCCATTGCTACTTGCGGCTGCGAAAATATTATCAGGTACCATATCTACGATAAACTGCAATGGGCCGGTCTCTCCTTGAGCTTGTGCCGCGGTAACTTTTGCACCAGCGGCCGCCGAGTTTTCTGACGCCAACCGATCTAATGTCTCTTGACCAATAGAATTACCTGGTTGAATGATATTGACCACAGTAAGTCCGATAGAGATCGCAATTACCGTAGAAATCATATATAAGACAATCGTACGACC
>JAHDGW010000252.1 GCA_020631635.1 Saprospiraceae bacterium | reverse complement strand
AAAGTAAAGTGAGTCAATAATTTTTTAATTTATGATATTATATTTTATCAAAGACCTCTCAAGAGTAAAAAATCTACGATCGGAGGCTGTAAATACGAGTATAGAGAGTATTTGGATAAATCGCAGAAACCATCAAAAAAGATAAAATCACCCTTAAAAGCAATACCCAAATCTCACCCACTATATCAGGAATTTAGATTATGGCAGTTTATCACTAACCTTCACATCATTGACATCAATAAAGATGTAAGCACTAAGGATTCTAAACAGGCACAGATCACTTCTAAAATATTGGCAACCGAGGAGGATTATACACAACTTTTTGATTTTTTAAATCAAAGAAAAGAAATAGCTGAAAAGGATCTTTTAAAATATTTTGTAAAGGCTGGCAAAATATCAAAAGAAGATCTAGACCTGTATCAATGGAACTTTGTCAGAGATAAAAAATATCCCTGCAATCCAACTCGAGCAGCTATGCTGACACGACTAAAAAAAGTAACTTCCATAGATGCTTTGGAATTTTTGGACACCAAGAAAGAAGTAGGATTATGGCACATCATATACTCCGTAAAAGATAAAACGGAATTTGTGAAAGCCCTACAAACGTATTCTACCAAGCATAATATCAGTGCTGATTTTGTCAAAGCCTTTGCTAAAATAAAACCATATACTAATGACTATGCCACCCTATCCATGAGGGCCATCAACAAACTATTACCCTTAATGAGAATGGGTAAATACTGGAATGCAGATGATATAGATCCCATGACTATGACAAGAATACAAAAAATAGTAACGGGAGAATATGACGAAAAAATACGGGATCGTGTAAGAGTTAAAGCAATACACCTCAATCATCTCCAACAGTTTAGAGGATTACCTCTATGGCTAGCAAGCTATATAGTGTATGATAGGCATGCTGAGGGACAAAATATTGCAAAATGGAATTCTCCAGCAGATATCGATCTATATCTTAAAGAGTTTAAACAACATAGTCTACGTAATCCGATAGTAGAGCAACTCGTAACAGAGACCCTAAGAACAGTAAGAGATATATGGACTTATCATGGAAACGGAAAGACCGGATTTTTTGATAGAATCCATTTAGAACTAGGTAGAGAAATGAAAAACTCAGCCGATAAAAGAAAACGGATTTCTGCAAAAGTATCGGAAAATCAAAAAACCAATGATCGGATATATCAACTCCTAGAAGAACTTGTCGCAGACCATGCAATACAAGGAAATATTAGACCCTACTCTCCGAGCCATCAAGAAATCTTGAAGATATATGAAGAAGGGATTGCCCAAAATCCGAATACTAGATACGATCGAGTATCTGAGGATGAGATAGATAAGATACGCCGAAATATCAGACCGAGCCGAAAAGATATACAACGGTACAAACTGTGGTTGGAGCAAGGGTATGTCTCCCCATATACAGGAAAAGTCATACCATTATCGCAGCTTTTTACAACAGAATATGAGATAGAGCATATCATTCCACAATCGAGATATTTTGATAATTCTCTATCTAATAAGATCATCTGTGAAGCATCGGTAAATGGAGATAAAGGAAGTAAAACTGCCTATGAATACTTAAGTCTAAGAGGTGGAGAGCAAGTAGATGGTCATACCCTCCTTGAACTGCAAGACTATGAAGAACATGTCAATAAATACTTCGCTAAAAATAGAAGTAAACTAAGAAACCTCTTGAGTATGGATATCCCAGAGGGATTCATCAATAGACAGCTCAATGATAGTCGATATATCAGCAAATTTTTGAAAGGTTTGCTAAGTAATATTGTTCGTAAAGAAGGAGAACAAGAGTACACTTCCAAAAATTTACAACCGTTTAGCGGGGCGATCACAGCCAAACTAAGACACGACTGGGGCCTCAACGATAAATGGAATGAAATTATAAGTCCCAGATTTAAACGACTCAATGAATTAACGAATTCGTCGGACTACGGCTACTATGACCAGAAGATCAACGCCTTCAGGATACAAGTACCTGATGACCAACGGAACTCTTTCAGCTCTAAGCGCATAGATCATCGGCATCATGCGCTAGATGCACTCGTGATTGCTTGTACATCCAAAGAACATGTCAACTATCTTAACTCACTTGAGAGTGAACGAACAAATTACTCATTGAGAGCTAAGCTATTGGTAAAAAATGATCAAGGCCAATTTACCAAACACTTCAAACTGCCCTGGAAATCCTTCCCTATTGATGTCAAAAATGCAATCGAGAATATCATTGTAAGTTTTAAACAAAACAATAGAATCATCAATAAGACCAACAATAAAACATGGCAGTGGGTGCTAGGTCCAGATGGAAATATGATCAAGCGTAAAGTAAAACAGACTAAAGGAGATAACTGGGCTATACGCAAACCTCTCCACAAAGAAACAGTAGCATCCAAAGTAAATCATATCGATACTCCTAAAGGTAAGATCGCTACGGCCAATCGTGTACCGCTGAAAGAACTAAAAAACGAAAAACATATCGATAAAATCACCGATAAACATATACAGAAACTACTACGAAAACATCTAGAGTATTACAAAAACGAAAAAGGAAAAGCAGACTTCGAAGCTGCATTTAATGAAGCAGGAGTAGACCGACTGAACCATAATATAGTGCAACTCAATGATGGAAAACCGCACATGCCTATCAAAAAAGTAAAACAATACGAAGTAGGTACTAAATACCAAGTAGGGATATCGGGTAATAACTCAAGTAAATATGTAGAAGCAGCAAAGGGAACAAATTTATTTTTTGCAATCTATTGGGATAACAAAAAAGGGAAAAGAAACTTCGAATCTGTGCCGCTCATAGAGGTAGTAGCGCATCAAAAACAGGTAGCACATCTTCCAAAAAAAGAACGATTAGCTATACAACCTAACCCTGATAAGGGAGACTTTTTATTCTCGTTGTCACCCAATGATCTTGTATATGTGCCCACGCCTGAAGAGCAAGAACAAGACTTCAACCCGATAGGTATACCACAAAATAGTGATCAAATCAAAAGAATATATAAAATGGTCAGCTGTACTGGAAACCGATGCTTTTTTATACCATATTTTATTGCAAAAACTATCGCTAATAAGTTGGAGTATTCGGTTCTAAATAAAATAGAAAAAAGTGTTGATGGAATTATGATTAAAAATAGCTGTATCAAGCTATCCATAAATAGAGTAGGGAAAATCATCAACCATAAAAAAGGATGATCAAACAAAGTTTATATTTCGGAAATCCAGCTTATTTATCATTAAAAAAAGATCAACTGGTAATAGATCAAATCGAAAAGGAAGCGACTATTACGAGATCTATTGAAGATATCGGAGTAGTGATCTTGGATCATGCACGTATAACCATCACGCATAATGCTATGAAGGCACTGCATGATAATAAAGCAGTGATCATCAGTTGCGATGATCATCATATGCCTAGCGCTATCATGCTACCTATGGTCGGTCACAGTGAGCAAAGTAAACGATATCGAATACATCAAGAGGTAAGCATACCACTCAAAAAAAATCTATGGCAACAGACAGTAATCTCAAAAATAAATAATCAAATCACCGTATTACGTAAAGCACAAAAAAATACTCGACGTCTAGAGATTTTAGTAAAACGAGTACAAAGCGGAGATAGTACTAATATAGAAGGGCAGGCCGCGGCTTACTACTGGCGAACACTCATGGGTGATGACTTCATCAGAGATCGATATGGAGACCCTCCCAATAACTTGCTCAACTATGGCTATGCAATACTGAGAGCTATGGTAGCCCGTGCTTTGTGCTCATCGGGACTATTGCTAAGCCTAGGCATCCACCATAAAAACAAATATAACCCTTATTGCTTGGCTGATGATATCATGGAACCCTATCGCCCTTTTGTCGATCTGATAGCATATCAAATGTATCATCGACAAGAATTGGAATCATTTTTGACCCTAGAGAGTAAAAAGTACTTACTCAGTATCGGGCAGATGGATGCCATGTTTGGAAAAAGAAAAAGACCTCTCATGGTAGGTATGTCGAGTACGAGTTCTTCCCTATTCGATTGTATGACAGGAGAAAAGAGAAAAATTATCTATCCAAGATTATAATTTGATACAAGGTACACGGAGTAGTTTATAATTATAATCTTCATGCTATCAACAATACGACTCAACCAATATAGAATTATGTGGCTATATGTATTTTTTGATCTACCTACCGAGACTAAAGCAGATGTAAAAGTTGCCGGTCAATTTAGAAAATATTTACTCAAGGATGGATTTGATATGTTTCAATATTCAATCTATCTAAGACACTGCTCTAGCCGTGAAAATGCAAAAGTACATGAACAAAGAGTAAAAAGAAATCTACCCAAAAAAGGGAAAGTATCTATCCTTACAGTAACAGACAAGCAATTCGGTATGATGGAGGTTTTTCACGGTAGAAAAGAAATACCTAATCCTGAAGCAGTAAATCAACTTGAATTATTTTAAAAACCCCTACCCTATCAACAGATATAGCATGCTGATTCACAGCCCCTTACAAAGGGTAGACTGTGAATCACCACACTAAAAATACAAATTGAAAGCTATTCACAACTACAATATGTAGCGAAAAGTCAGAGATTTTACTGTGAATCACCACACTAAAAATACAAATTGAAAGCTATTCACAACAATGTTCACGATAGAATGAATGAACGATATACTGTGAATCACCACACTAAAAATACAAATTGAAAGCTATTCACAACTTACGACGGCAAACCGTTCTTGGCAAAGGTACTGTGAATCACCACACTAAAAATA
>JAHDGW010000251.1 GCA_020631635.1 Saprospiraceae bacterium | reverse complement strand
CGAGGAGCACCGAGACTATAATTGAGTTTTGAGTCACTCACTTTTTCAAAAGCGGTGATAGCTTCTAAAACAGTAACTCCTTGTCCTGTACCTAAATTAAAAATTTCTAAGATCCCTTTGTTTTTATGACTGTTTAGGAAATTCATGGCCTTGGTATGTGCATCGGCTAGATCCATGATATGGATGTAATCACGTACACAGCTGCCATCTCTAGTGTTATATTCTTTACCAAATACAGTCATAGATTCTCTTTTGCCGATAGCCGTTTCTGTAATTACAGGTACAAGGTTTTGTGCCTTTTGACTTGGTGATTCTCCGATTTTGATAGAGTCGTGGGCACCAGCAGGATTGAAATATCGCAATGCTGCAATATTCATACTTGACGCTTTATGGTAATCCTCTAAGATCCATTCGCATATTTGTTTTGATCTACCATAGGGTGAAGCAGCGGTTTGCCACTCGGTAGCCTCAGTGACGGGGATGATTTCCGCATTGCCGTATACGGTACAGCTACTTGAGAAGATAAATGACTTCACTTTGTGAGCATCTGCCGCTTTGAGTAGATTGATCATTCCCGTCACATTATTATGAAAATATCCCAAAGGATCTGATACAGAATCACCTACTGACTTTAGGGCTGCGAAGTGAATGATAGTATCAATATCTCTATTCTCTTCAAATACTTGATGTGTCGCTGCCAAATCACATAGATCTACGGGGTGATTTATGATTTTTTTTCCCGTGATTTGGTAAATCCTATCTAACGTAGGTCCTATATCAGAGTTTATTCCATTATCCATAGAGATGACTTCATGCCCTTGCTCCAGCAGATCAATGACCGTATGACTACCTATATATCCACATCCGCCCGTGACGAGTACTTTTGACATCCTTTAATGTTTCGTTACTTTGTAGCATAAATGTACTCAATGATCATAACTAAAGAGAAATTACCACTTTTGATTAACCCTGTTTTGGCAATCGCAAAGCATGCGGGTAATTTTATTATGGATGTATATAATTCTGATAATTTTGGTGTAGAAGCAAAAGGGGATGATTCTCCATTGACTCGGGCTGATACTGCGGCCAATGACTATATTGTATCGGAGCTTAAAAAATTAGACCCTCAGCTACCCATTATTTCGGAGGAGCATAAAGAAGTACCTTATGACAAACGTAAAAATTGGGAAACCCTTTGGATGGTAGATCCTCTGGATGGTACCAAAGAGTTTATCAAGCGTAATGGAGAGTTTACCGTCAATATTGCCTTGATTCAAAATCATAAGTCTATTGCTGGGATCGTATATCTGCCGGTCAAGGATATCATGTATTGGGCTATCGAAGGGGTAGGAGCCTATAAGATTGAAGACCAAAATGTAAGCGCCATCAAGGTTAATTCCTACTCCGATCAAGATGAAGGTTTGAGGATTGTCTGCTCTCGTAGTCATCTTAACGATAAGACTCAAAGCTTTGTCGATGGATTTAACAAGCCGGAGTTGATAGCCACGGGTAGCTCATTGAAGTTTACCACAATAGCCGAGGGCAATGCCGAGATATATCCGAGATTAGCACCTACGATGGAGTGGGATACAGCAGCTGCTCAAATAATACTAGAAGCAGCAGGAGGGGAAGTGATATCGGAGGATACGGGAGAATCAATGCGGTATAACAAGCCTAATCTGTTAAACTCTCATTTTATAGCAAGAGCTGATAGAAAGGAATAATATATGCGATTATCTGTGGTCATCATATGTAAGGATGAAGCCTATAATATTGCTAAATGCTTAGCAGCAGCTACTCAAGTATCTGATGATATTATTGTTGTAGATTCTGGTAGTATTGATGATACTATTTCTATTGCTCATAATTTAGGAGCCAGGGTTTTTAACTATGATTGGAGGGGATATGGAGCCAATAAAAATTATGGAAATGATCAAGCAAAGTATAATTGGATATTATCACTAGATGCTGATGAGGTCTTGAGTGAAAAATTAATCACGTCTATCAATAGTTGTACCATGAAAGATCATGTGATCTATAGCCTAGATCGTATGATGTGGTATGAGGGGCAATGGATCAAGCATTCAGGTTGGTACCCTAAACCAGTACTGAGGCTTTTCCCTAAATCCATACGATGGGATGATAAGCCTGTTCATGAATCACTGATAATTCCAAAGGGATTTGAAGTGAAGCCTTTACAAGGTATTTTAGAACATTATAGCTATCGCTCTAAAGCAGATCACCTAGATCGTATAGGTCGCTATGCAAAACTTACTGCTCAAGAGTGGATTGCCAGAGATAAAAAACCTTCTCTATTAAAAAGATGGATTGGACCCATATTTAGATTTATTAAAACTTATTTTATTCAACTTGGGATCTTGGATGGCAGAGCAGGACTCCAAATAGCATTGTTGAACTATAGAATGATCAAGCTCAGATTTTCATATTATGATCAACTCAAGAATAAGTCATGAAAAAAGTGCTACATATATCTACAGCACTCTCATGGAGAGGAGGTGAGCAACAAATTTGTTATTTGGTACAAGGGCTGAAAGACCAAGGTTTTGAAAATCACTTATGGTATCCCAAGGGAGCACCTATTGTAGAGCGTTATGTTGGTCAATTTACAAGGTCGTATCACAAAAGGAGTGCTATAGACCCGATTACGAGTTATAAAATAGCTAAATATTGCAGACAAAATGAAATTGATATACTACATGCACATGATGCCCATGGGCATAATCTTGTTTGGTTGGCAAGCAGTATGTTTGGCTTGCGCAAGCCTATCATCATCAATAGAAGAGTGGATTTTCCTATTAAAAAAAGCAGCTATCGGAAGTATAACGCTAAAGGAATATCAGCGTATATCTGTGTTTCGGAGGCAGTCTATAACGTATTGTACCCATCCATAAAGAAAACGGAAAAACTTAATGTAGTGCATAGTGCCATAGATGTACAAAAAGTAAAAAATTATCCATCAAGTGACTATTTTAGGAAGACATATCATCTATCTCGGGATTGTAAAATTATTGCTAATATTGCTGCCGTAGCAGATCATAAAGACTATCCCACATTTTTGCAATCAGCCTCACGGATTAAGAAGCGATATCGAGGTAAAGTCAAATTCTTGGCAATAGGCGGAGATGGTGGCCTCTTGCATGAAATGAAACAATTGACTCGGGAGTTGGACCTAGATGAAGATGTGATATTCACGGGATATTTGGATAATGTTCAGCCATATATTAATGAAATTGATGTTTTCCTTTTCACCAGTAAAATGGAGGCATTAGGTACTAGTATTCTAGATGTTATGTCATCGAAAGTACCCATAGTTGCGACAAGAGCAGGGGGTATTCCTGAGATGATTACGCATGACGAAAGTGCATTATTGGCAGAGATAGGAGATAGCGAAGCCTTGGCTAATTACGTTACTAGTTTATTGCAAAATCAAAAGCAAGCAAGTAGGCTTTCCATGCAGGCATATCATGATGTCGAAGCATTTGATTATCGAGCAATGACAAAAAAAGTGATCGAAATATATAATCGAGTATGATTTTTGAGTTAATATAGCCTAACCAAGGATCTTTATCAAATGCAACGAATACTTCTATTGATCATTATAGGCTCCTGTATTGCTTGTAATAGACAGACGCCACAAGCTGTAGAACAAAGTCTTCCTATTGAAGAAAATAAATATAGTTTTGACTTTAATCGCAGTCCAGCATTAGCCACCGTGCTTGATCAATCTGCAGATCAAAACAAACTGATATATCTAGATATCGGAACCTCATGGTGCCTTCCCTGTCAGTTGATGAAGGAGGACGTTTACACAGATGATAGTTTGGGAGATTTTTTCAATGAAAACTTTATCAACTATATGGTTGAAGGAGATAAAGGAGAGGGTCCTGATTTAAAAATGATCTATGACGTAAAGTCATATCCTACTTTGCTCTTTTTGGATAGTAGAGGCTCGGAAGTAGCTCGTAAAGAGGGGGCGGCCTATCATCGTGAGCTCAAAAAATTAGCACAGCAAGCATTGGCTAGTCGGAGTTCTTTTTAAAATAATCAAACACCTTCTTACCAGCAGATTTTCCTATAAAAGACTGTAAGGTGCCGAGATCAAGTTCTTTTATTTTTTTGACGGATTTAAACTCTTTGAGCAAAGCATCAGCTGTCTTTGCACCTATACCAGGTATCTCTGTGAGCTCTGTTCCTAAGAAGTTCTTGGACCTAAGATCTCTGTGAAATGTGATTGCAAATCGATGGGCCTCATTCCTAGCTTGCTGGATTACCTTTAGCGATTCTGATTTTTTGTTGATATAAATCGGTATTGGGTCATCAGGAAAAAAGATTTCTTCGAGTCTTTTCGCAATTCCGATCACGGTAATTTTATTTCTAAGTCCTAGCTTATCGATGCTCTCCATGGCAGAGCTTAGCTGCCCTTTACCACCATCGATTATGATCAGGTTGGGCAGAGGTTCATTTTCTCTGAGCAATCTACTATATCTACGCTCTAATATTTCTTTCATGGATGCAAAATCATCTGGTCCGACTACCGTTTTGATCTTGAAGTGTCGATAATCTTTTTTACTTGGTTTTGCATTTTTAAATACAACACAGCTTGCTACAGTATTGGTGCCACCCAAATTAGAATTATCAAAACATTCAATGTGATAAGGTGGTACATCCATTTGTAGATCCTCTTGCATGGTTTTCAGTATCCGTTCGGCAGGAGTTTGCCTTTTGATTTTGTTGATCGCTTCCTTTCGTTTTTGCAATAGGTAGTAGCTTAAGTTTTTTTCTGCAAGATCAAGCAGTTTTCGTTTT
>JAHDGW010000250.1 GCA_020631635.1 Saprospiraceae bacterium | reverse complement strand
ACCCCTCTTACCAGGATGAAAACCTGGCGTCCTAGCCGATAGACGAACGGGCCATCAAAGTTTAAAATGAATATCTTCATTTTAAACTAGATTTTCCGAGTTCGTCATCAGGTGAACTTTCTTAATACAGGATATCAAATAACTGCTTTTCTATTAAAGCACCGCAAAGATATTATCTTTTATCTAACTGAAAAATATTTAGCGAGATTAAGTTATACTTTTTTTAATGTTTGATAATACTTTGGCTAAAAACTTGGCTATTGGATTTATCTTTTATTACTACCGAATAATTCCCAGGTATTAGATTACTCAAATCTATCTGACCACCACTATTAACATTAGAATATGATCCGATAATTTTTCCATCAATATCCCATATGCTAACATGGGCTTCTCGTAATGGATGCTCAATTATGATGAAATCACTAGTAGGATTTGGGCTAAGCTTCACATTTACTAAGTTTTGATTATTTACCGAGGTAGGTTCGCCTTCAGTTACTAAAAAGGCATCAAACGCAGCTTCAACTAAGTGACCAGGGTCATCATCTACAGCCTCTAGTATAAGCTGCATACTATCTGTAATGGTGACGTAATCTGATAACATAAAACTTGATTTCTCATTCCAGGTAACACTAGACGTCGTTATTTCTTCTAATCTTTCAGTCTGAACCCCATTAGTTATGCTAATTCTGAAATAATCATTTGGTGCAGCACCTTGGCCACCAGCATTGAAAAATCGTGCATTGTATTCTACAACAGGAAATGAATATGTACTCAAATCCATAATATCAGAGATTAGAATAACGGCTCCTCCGTCTATATCATCGCTACCTGCGCCTCCACCTGCATTTCCGGTTACATAGCATTGATTTCCTATATCACCGTCTACATCCGTAGAAGTATTAGATTCTTGACCTTGAAAAGTAGTACCAACAGGAATACCTCTTTCCCAAAATCCCGTCGATCCTGTATCATCGCCACGAGTCCATCCAAGGTCAAAGACGAAATCATCCTGGTATCCTGGCGTAAGTTCTATTATAACTTCTCCTACTTCGAAAATATCAATATTCTCCACAGTATGCAGGTAACCCCACTTACCACCTACAAGCTCATATTGGCTCGCAAAAATATTTCCAGAGCTCAGACCGTCTTCATCCGTATTTAGCATTACATTATTCTCATCATTAGTGAGAGAAACGAAGGCGTTTGGTATTATTTCTCCTGTATTGGCGTCAATTGTTTTTACAGTGATGCTTAGTTCTTGTTTCTTAGTGAGTTCAACATTGAGAGTGGTGACGCCACCATTATCCAAATTAGTACTCAAAGTTAGGGTTTCGTACTCGGGATGGCTAAACCTAACATTTTTAAAAGTAGCTTCCGTAGGATCGAGTGTTACACCTAATTTGTAGTCTCCCGCTGCATCAGTTATACCTTCATTAGCTCTAGCATTTTGTATTTCTACTTGGACTCCGCTTATGGCGATACCAGTTCCTTTTTCTATGGCGTTACCTTCCAGTCGAGATGCTCTTCGGTAGGTTGGGCGTAGTACGTATAGGCCAGAGTTGATGTCACTTGCGATAATGGTACCCGATGGTAACCAAGGATATACTCCCCAACAACCGCTAAAGCCACCATCATTACCCAGAAAAGTATCATAGGCACCGACCTTGATCATATTACTCGGATCAGAAACATCAGTAATTACGACTCCATCAGTATACCACGATGTGACTAGGTAATTGTCGATAAAGTGGGTGTTGTGAGGAATGACTCCTTTATTTCTAGTTTCTATAGGTTGAAAACTATCAACCTTCTTTGGATCCATCAGATCGCTGAGATCAAAAGCATCAACAAATGCATCACCCCGTTCGTCCGTAGTAAATACGGTGGTCTGATCATCGGATAGCCAGGCATTATGTGTAAAATCTAAACTCGTAGGCGCATTACTGACGAATGTAGGATTGGATTTATCTGAAATATCGTACATCGTAATAGTGCCACGATAGATCTCAGAGCAGTACATAAGGTTATCTTTTACGTATACATCATGAGAGTAGTGCTCATCCTCTATACCTACTACTACAGGCTCCTTAGGATCATTATTTAAATCCAAAATGATAATACCGCCTTCACCTACTGTACCGCATCCAGCGAGATAGCAATATCCCGATTCATCAATATACAGATTGTGACACGTAGCAAGTTGGCCGCTTATACTATTGAAGTCTATAAATGGTTTCCAAAAAGTATGAGTGATAATTTCTGGAGCACCGTTTAGATCGATTATCAATAGACCATCTGTAGAACCACCTTGGTCGGTCGTGACATAGGCATGATTATTAAATGTTTTGATATCTCTCCATGTAGTGAATGCACCGGGGATAGACGCTCTTTCTATAGGATTAGTGGGATCTTCTAAAGAGTATACTTTCGTCGTATTCTGTGTTCCCATGATAGCATATTCTATACCATTTTGGTCTACATAACCCCATATGTCGTTACTAGATTCATTGACAGTTACATTGGCCAAAAGTTCTAGATTAAAGTTTTCTTGAGCATATGAGCTGAGACAGAATAATAAGAATAGAGGGGCAACTAAATTGCGCAATTTCATATCAAATAGTTTTATAATACATCAATGGCTCTAAGGTACTATATATTTGATGAAACAATAAGCCCTTTTTGTATTGGAGTGGACATTAATAATTTAATTCATTGTCTTTATTCTCTCCTCAATGAGTTTGAAAATTTTATCTCGCTCAGTCGTTGGTAAATAGTGCCATTCGCCTTGATTTCTAAACCATGTTATTTGCCGTTTTGCGTATCTTCTAGAATTTCTCTTGATGAGCTCTACCGCTTCCTCAAATGAGCTCTCTCCATCCATAAAAGAAAATAACTCTTGATAACCTACCGTGTTGAGAGCTCTATTATTCCTGTAGGCTAAGAGTGATTTTACCTCATCTAATAGACCATTTGATATCATTTTTTCTACTCTCAAATTGATACGATCGTATAGTTCAGACCTATCCATTTGGAGGCATATGGGTATTATTTCAAACGATCTTTTTACAGGTTTTTCCACCTCTTTTGTTTTCAACGATTGCGCTATCTCTATAGCTCTGATTAGTCGTCTAGGATTATTTATATCAGTTTGTGCATATTTATCGGGAGAGGCTTCTTTTAGTATTAGTTGCAGTTGGCTTATGCCTTGATTTTTCAATACTTCTTCTAGTTGATTTCGCAGTATATGATTGGTGCCCGTAGTAGAGTCAAATCCTTCTGTTATAGCTTTGATATAGAGTCCAGTACCTCCGCATAAAATGGCAATATTATGTCGATTATGGATATCCTCAATTGCCTGTAGAGCAAGTGATTCGTATTGCGCTGCTGTGATTGGATTTATTATCGAATGGCTATCAACGAGGTGATGTTTGATTTCTGATCGTTCTTCTTGGTTCGGTTTTGCAGTACCTATGAACATTTCTTTGTATAATTGACGACTGTCGGCGCCTACAATATCTGTCTTGAAGTGTCGGGCAAGTTTCATAGCGATAGAAGACTTTCCGATACCAGTAGGTCCAGCAATGATGATAAGATATTTAGCTTTGGATTTTGACATCGTCAATATGATGATAGGATGAGGACAGCTTTTATTTAAAAGATGATTAAAGTTACTAAAGAGAATTATGCTTTATAGATTTTTAAGATTTTTGGCGAGGTTGGCACTAGGAGGCTGGTATAGACAGATTCGATATTCTGGGATAGAACATCTTAAAAGTGATCGTCCAACACTCATCGCCTGTAACCATCCTAGTGGATTTACCGAGCCTATTGTACTGGGATGTTTGTTTGACCTTCCAGTTCATTTTTTGGTCAGAGGCGATATGTTTGAAAAAAAATGGCTCCGTTGGTTATTGATTTCAACCAATCAGATCCCAATCTTTCGATTTAGAGATGGATTTAAAGGGCTCCGAGATAATCATAAGCATATGCAGTATGTTCGTGAAAAATTGCGTCAAGGTGAACGTATTATCATTTTTATAGAAGGTAGTACCAATCTTAGCCATCGGCTACGGCCATTACAAAAAGGACTAGCTCGCATCGCAAAGGATACCTTATTGGAAGATCCAGAACTACTAATTGATGTGCTTCCGGTGGGCATTAACTTTGTAGATTCCAATAGACTAAGGTCTGATGTTTTAGTCGGTATAGGTGAGCCCATTACCTTAGATTCTCAGTTTTTAGAGGGCAACCATAAAGAAAATATGAAAGAGTTGACAGATAATATTGCTGTCCAAATGAAGAAACATATCATTCATCTTGATGATGTGAAATCAGAAGCCATTTTAGAAAGGGACCTCATTCCTGTTGAAAATCAGTACAAAAATCCTTCTTGGGGACTTTGGAAAGAAGATCGAATAATGTTGGATAAGGGAATGGCCGTCGCAAATAGAATTAATCTAGGAAGTCGCGAAGCCAAGATGAAATTAAGTCTCGGTGTAGCTGATTATATTAAAGCAGTATTACTCTTTCCTTTTTTCATGATAGGGGTCATAGTTTATGGTATACCATTGATGATCATCAAGATATTCATAGATGAAAAAGTTAAAAAACCCGTATTCTATTCTAGTTTAGGTATCGGATTCGGAGTATTTGTGGGTTTGGTGTATTTTATATTATTATGCTTGGTGGCCTTGTATTTTGCCAAACTCCATTTTCTTATCCTATTAATTCCTATTTGGATTCTGAGCCTATGGTTTAGCGATCTATGGATGAAGAATAGTCTTATTAAAACATATCAAAAGTTAGTAACCAAGAAATCTGTAATCTGT
>JAHDGW010000249.1 GCA_020631635.1 Saprospiraceae bacterium | reverse complement strand
AGATAGATCGTGATCCCAGCACAAGAAGAAAGAATAACTTGAAAACATTTCAATACTTCATGGGGAGATGGATGAATGGAAAATTCAAAGTTCCAAATATTCAGACTTGGGCTCAGTTTATGGTGCAAGTAGGGGAGGTGTTAGCAGATATAAAATCAGCTACTGCCAAAGGAGAACATATTGCTGTATTTACCTCTGGTGGTACTATAAGTGCGGTCATCTGTCAGGTAATGGAAATCTCTAACTATGAAAAAGCAGCTGAACTTAACTACCTCATTAAGAATACCTCTAGACATGACTTTTATTATTCAAATAATAAGATGAGTCTTGATTTTATGAATAACGTAGAACACTTAGACAAGGAATATTATACCTTGGTGTAAATTGAGGAAGTTATGACATCTTACATTAATGCTGAACATAAGGTTTTTAAAGAACTGTTGGAATCTGATATTTCTGGACCTATACAAATGTTGAATTTGCTTAAGTTTAAAGAGGGTGGAGGAGCGCTAAGATATAAGAGTTATATGCTTGCTGCAAAGTCGTTTTTTGATAGATCTGGAGCTAAAACCATATACTTCGGTTCTGTAAGTATCAATCTCATAGGACCCCAAAATCAAGAGTGGGATAAGGTACTGATCATTGAATATCCAAATAAAGAGGCACTTATAGAAATGGTGCTCGATAAAAACTATCCAGCACCATTACGTGAAGCGGCATTAATAGATAGCCGTCTTATATTATGTCAGTAAAGCTTTAATTTAATCGCTCAAATATACCAGCGATACCTTGCCCACCTCCTACACATGCGGTGACCATTCCGTATTTCTGATCTCTTCTTCGCATCTCATTGAGCAACTGTATACTGAGCTTAGCACCTGTACATCCCAGTGGGTGACCCAATGCTATGGCCCCACCATTAGGATTTACAATATCAGGATTTAGTCCAGCTTCTTTGATCACTGCAAGTGCTTGAGTTGCAAATGCTTCATTAAGTTCTATTTGCTCGATATCATTAAGTTTGAGTCCCGCTTGGTTGAGTGCTTTTGGGATAGCGTTGCATGGTCCTATACCCATGTATAGGGGATCTACTCCCGCAACTGCACATGACATCAATCTTGCTATAGGTTCTAGGTTTAGTTGTTTTACCATTTCTTCACTTACTACGAGTGTAAATGCTGCACCATCAGATGTTTGTGAACTATTACCTGCAGTGACTACACCATTGGCTTTGAAAGCAGGACGTAATCTTGCTAGACCTTCCATACTTGTCCCTCTTCTTATCCCTTCATCAGTATCTACGGTATGGGTTGCAGTTGCACGTTTGCCGTCTTTTACAAATACTTCTTCGATGGTAATAGGTACAATTTCATCTTTAAAGAGCCCGCCATCGATAGCTGCGATAGCCTTATTATGAGAGTTTACCGAAAACTGATCTGCCTGCTCTCTTGTGATCTCCCACTTTGCCGCTACGGCTTCTGCGGTAGCTCCCATGCTTACATGGTAATTGAGATTTTCCATATTGGCCTTATAGCTTGGTGCTAGTTTGTATCCTGTCATCGGTAATAAGCTCATGCTCTCTGCACCACCTGCGATATACATATGACCAAACCCCGCCGCTATTTTTCCTGCCGCCATGGATATTGCTTCCAATCCTGATGCACAGTATCGATTGATTACTACACCCGGTACTTCTTTGCCCAATGCTCTTGCAGAGATCATTCTACCGATCTGTAATCCTTGTTCGCCCTCTGGGTTGGCACAACCCACGATGACATCGTCTATTAGCTTAGGATCTACACTCGGCACTTGAGCCATCATGTGTTTGATGATATCTACAGCCAGGTCATCTGATCTATAGTTTTTGAATCCGCCTCTTTTAGACTTTGCTACGGCGCTTCGGTATCCAGATATTATGTATGCGTTCATATTCTTAGTTTTAGAGTTCAGATATTAGAAATTAGATATTAGACTCCTGTCTCAATCTAAAAGACCTAATCATTTTGGCAATCTCTGAACATTCTTGCTTTAGTGAATAGTTTTGATTTTCCTCAATGTAGCCTAACTCTGATGCTATTATGATTTAAGTTTTTAATTCGGATAACGATCCATTAGCTATATTGAGAAACTGTATGAGTTGTTTACTAGTATTTCTTCCACATCCTTCCGCTATATTGGAGGGTATGGATACAGCACATCGTCTCATTTGATTTGTCAATCCATAAACTTCCTCTTTAGGAAATATAGTTGAGATTTTATAAATAGAGATACACAAAGATTTTGATCGTTTCCAAATAAGTAATTCCTCAAAATTATGCATGGTCTAAAATCTGATATCTAGGGATCTAACTTCTGTAAATTTAGTTTCGCAATGGCTTATTGTACATCAATATATGTTGTATTCTATCTAATGTTTTTTGATTTCCTAATAAACTTAAGAATGCTTCTCTCTCTATGTCTAGTAAATACTGCTCGCTTACCATCTGCTGACTAGTGAGATCACCCCCAGCTATTACATAAGCAACCTTGCGAGCCACTTCTACATCGTAATCACTCATGTAACCACCTAGTTTAAATTCATTGATGGCAGAGTATAGAGCAGATAGACCGGTACGGCCTAAAACTCTTACATCTTCTCTGGCTACTGGCGCCACAAAATCTTTGGATAGTTGTAGCACTTTGGCTTTTGCCAATCCGATATTATTTTCTTTTTTGACGCAGATTTCATCTTTGCTAGCGTCAAGAAGGTGATGCTCAAATGCTTCATGTGCTGATGTAGCCACTGTTGCAGTTGCAACGGGTTTGAAGTGCTCAATCAACATTGGGATCTGCGTATCACCTTGATAGTAGGTGTCTCCAGCTCGTAGTGCCATTTCTTTTGTGCCACCGCCACCAGGGATAAGTCCCACACCGACTTCTACTAAACCAACGTATGATTCTGCGGCATATATTCCTGCATTGGCATGCATTGACATTTCACAACCGCCTCCAAATACATAACCTTGAGTCGCTACACAAGTGGGTATTTTAGATGTACGAAGAAGCATCATCAGTTGCTGAAACTGATTGACCATGTCATCTAGTTTATCAAAGTCCTTCTGCATCGCGACCATCCCTATATTCATAAGATTGGCGCCTACCGTAAAGTTTTTGGCATTATTACCAATAACTAATCCATTCCAGCCTTCTTCTTCTGCTTTGGTGATGGCTTCATGTAGTCCTTTACCGATTCCTTCACCTATAGAATTACTCTTTGATCTAAACTCAAGGCACATCACACCATCTCCTATATCATGGACGGTACATTCGCTATTTTTAATTATTGGAGTCTTATCTCGAATATTATCAAGAATAATAAAGTTTTCTGTACCGGGGATGTTTTCGTATTGCTTAGACTGTAAGCTATAATACTGTGGCTTGCCTTCATGACTTCTATAAAAAGAACTTATACCAGCATTAGATAGGTCAGCTACCCACTCTGGTATTTTATGATCATATGCTTTGATGAGTTCTAGTCCTTTCTCAAGTCCTATCACATCCCAATATTGGAAAGGACCATAATCCCACATATAACCAGTACGCATGGCATCATCTACACTATAAAACTCATCAGATATCTCAGGTACGCGACATCCGGCGTAAGAGAGTAGAGATGAGAAATATTCTTTCAAAAACTCATTTTCCCTTTCTGAACCTGATAAAAGATGGTCAAGCCTTTTATCAAATAACTCTATTGCTTTAGCTTCTTTTACAACTGCCAATTTGGGTCTTACAGATGGCTCGTATTCCAGAGTCTCTGTATTTAATACGTTGACGATGCGTTTTCCCTTATCATCACGCTTGGATGTTTTTTCATAAAACCCTTTGCCTGACTTGTTGCCATAAAATTTATTCTCTAGGACAAACTTCATGAAAGCTGGTTCTTCAACATCTTTTATGGCATCGAAAAATTCATCATCTTTCACTGCAGACTTGACGAAAGTACTTACCTTATCGCTGGTATCTATACCTACGAGATCTTGTAGCCTATAAGTAGCGGTGTTTGGTCTACCGATGAGCGGTCCGGTGATAGCATCTACTTCCTCTAACCTCATGCCGTGTTTGACTGTAAGCTGTACCATTTTGATACCTGACATTACACCTATTCTGTTACCTATAAATGCTGGAGTGTCTTTACATAATACAGTTACTTTCCCTAAAACGACATCTCCCCAATGCATAAAAAAATCAGTTACATGCTGGCTTGTGCTTTCATGCGGTATGATTTCTAATAAAGGCATATATCTTGCCGGATTGAAAAAGTGGGTACCGCAAAAGTGAGCTTTAAAATCATCAGATCTACCTTCGCATAGCAGACTAATAGGGATGCTCGAGGTATTTGATGTTACCAAAGACCCCGTTTTTCTAATCTTCTCGATTCGCTCAAACATTTGCTGTTTGATATCTACTCGCTCTACTATCACCTCAATAATCCAATCTGCATCTGCAACTTTATCAAAGTCGTCCTCAAAGTTTCCTGTCGTTATTCTAGATGCAAAGCTTTTGGAGTAGAGTGCAGCGGGCTTAGACTTTAGTGCTTTTTTCATACTACCATCCACAATGCTATTTCGCATTTTAGGATTTTTTTTATCGGCATCACTAAGGTCGAAAGGGACTATATCTAAAAGTAGAACATCCAGACCCACATTTGCTAAATGGCAGGCTATGCCTGTACCCATAACACCTGATCCTAGTACAGCTACTTTTTGTATTCTATGTGTATTCATTTATTATCTTGGATTAAAAAGTATCGTATTTCTTACTAAAAACTGTACGGGTTTAAAATGCAAAAGTTTACCCGTCAAAAC
>JAHDGW010000248.1 GCA_020631635.1 Saprospiraceae bacterium | reverse complement strand
ATTGGATATAGTTCATATCAGACATGCGTCATTTTATATTATAAATGGTATAATCTCTCTTTACTTTTCTTAGTGTATTTTAAAGAAATATCATGAATTACTTGATATCAATGGCTTTAAGTTTAGTATTGCTCAGATAGTATATAACCCCGTCAATTTCATCTAGTATATAATTGGGATCCTTTTCATCCATTACTATATCAAACCGCTCTTTGGCAGAGTTAGAATCCAAGAAGATCAAGCCTCGCTTTTTATTTTCTAGTTTTGTAAATACGTAGGGATAACTCGAAGAGCCACTATTCTGTTTAGCACGTCTTTTAGCCGCAGCATCATTAGCATAAGCCCACGAGCCATTCATATCATCAACCATACTTCCTTTATGCACTTGTTCACCATTTTGATAAACCGTTACCACTTTATCTGCATTTCCACTGCCGATTGCAGCGACGGTAACCGCGGTATTTGCAAGTTTTAGTAATCCTGAAGTATTGTCAGATTTTTTATAATGCTTTTCACTTGCATTAGTACCACTACGACTACAGAAAAATACAGAATTAGAGCCCTTGAGGAAAGTACCGTTATCGGTGTTTAAGAGTAAGGGCTGTTGTGTTTCGTAGTCAAAGTCCTTAAACTTGAATTTGTCCACAGATTTGATGATAGAATTTTCGTCGATATCAAACTTAACAACACGTTTTTCAGAATAAAACACATACTCTCCATTGGCTTCATCATCGACATAAGCAAATGAAGGATCGACCTTTACTGTTTTTTTCCAAAGACTTTTCCCATCCTTGGTACTTAGGAAATTGACTTCCGTCGAATTGATGACTAGAAGATCGTTATTAACTACTCTGATTTCTACACGACGTGGTGAATTATACTCTTTCCCCCATTTTCTCTCCCCATCTGTTCCAATAAAACTCATCATGAATTTTGGCCCAATCTGATAATAGTATAATCTTCCATCAGACATCTCGATATAATCATTGGGAGGTGGTGATTGTACAGCTTTAGAATATTTTAAGGATAAATCATTTAAGTCAATTTGATTGATGCGTCCTCTACCTGATAGAAAGACGTGATCTTTAGATCTATACAACTCTTGAAAATCAGTGTCCAGGTCGGCTGTCTGTGCAACTGAGGCATCAGAGGTATTTAATTCAGTGACATTCTTTTTAAGTAGCAAATAATATCTACCAGTAGAATCATCCACAAATACCTCTTTGATTTTATCCTTACTCTCAAACTGACCTATTACATCTCCCGAAATTGCATCCATCATTATACATACTTTCTTTTGTATGATCGCAACTGTATTTTCGTCGTTCAAGATTTTAAGTTTTAAATCCTTTTCCTTCACCTCTAAGCTGTGTATGATTTCAGCAGTTTTTAGATTGATAAAATGTAGATTTTTCTTATCCTCTAGTACATATAGTATCTCCTTTGATTCGTTGAAGCCTACCTTTTTTATATTTTTTTTGAATTCTGTCTTATTTGATACACTACCCTCTGGCGAAATATATGAAATATGCTTCTTATCAACTAACGCTATAGTACCAGCAGCATCTATTGCTGGGGCATTGGAAGAACCTCTCGTCGCAAGACCAAATAGTGCCTTTTGTACTTTGCCCACTTCTACCGACCATGACTTACTCAAATCTTCTAGATTAATATTCAATACATGGTGCATTTTCTCTCTTTCTAGCTCTACTACAATTCGAGATTTTTCCCAAAAATAGTGAATGTCAAGTACATTAGTTTTAGATTCATTTTGATCGATAATCTCTCCTGTAGACGCATCAAGGATAGCGTAATTTTTGCCTTCAAAATACATAAATGGAATACCATCAAAAAACTTTGGATTCTTTTCAGTTTTAACAGAACTAGACCATAGTGCATCTCCCGTCTTATGATCTAGTAAAGAAAGTTCTGAATCATCTTTAAAAAGAATATTACCACTTTCCAATTGATTCATGAAACCATCGTCAGTAACGGTTTTTGTCCATATTGTTTTTTGTGCATTACTCTGAATAAAAAAACATACCAATGCTAATAAAATCAAATTTCTCATTTGTTTCGATTGATTAAAAAATTATAATAAAATTATGAGTACATAAAAGACCCTTGCCTTACATAATACCTTTCAGTGGTTAAATGTATGGAATACATTGGTCTTTTTTTGCTTTAAGATATTTTAAGAACTTTTACTAGTGGAATATTAGAATAGTTCTATCAAAATTGTTCAATTTAACGGTGAAGAAATTATCACAAATCATGACAACTAAGCAAATTCTTACCCAGCTCGTCAGCTTTCCAGTACTCGGTGGTGATTCCAATCTAAGCATCCTAGAATGGATCAAAGAGTATCTAGATAATCATGGTGTATCATATACATTAGTGCCTAATGAGGAAGGAACCAAGGCATCCCTACATGCTCGTATCGGGCCTGCTGTAGATGGTGGAGTGATTTTATCTGGGCATATGGATGTAGTGCCTGTAGCGGGTCAAGAATGGAGCACTGATCCTTTCGTACTTACGGAGAAAAGTGATAGTAAGTTATATGCTCGTGGCTCCTGCGATATGAAAGGTTTTCTGGCATGTTGTCTAGCGAATATTGCCAACATGAAGGCAGCAAATCTGAAGAAACCCATTTATCTAGCCTTTAGTTATGATGAAGAAATTGGTTGTTTGGCAGCACCAGAGCTTGCGGCTCATATCAAATCTACTTACCAAGAAAAGCCCGCTTATGCCATCATCGGTGAGCCAAGTATGATGCAATGTACGGTGGGTCAGAAAGGAATAGTCATCTACAAAACTACGGTCAATGGCAGCGCAGGACATAGCAGTCGTATACGGCAAGAAGTAAGTGCCATACATGTCGTTGCCAAACTGATCGTATGGTTGGAGCAAAAAATGGATAAACTGATCGCAGATGGTCATATTGATGATCGTTTTACTCCACCACATACGAGCATACACTGTGGTATATTGGAGCAAAGCGGCATAGCACCTAATGTGATAGCAGACTACAGCAGCTTCCAATGGGATGTACGAGTAATACCAAAGGATAAGGCATCAGATATAAGAGCCGATTTCACAGCATATTGCAGTACCCTTGAAGAAGAATACCAAAAACGCTTTCCCGATTTTAAAATCGTAACAGAAGAGGTACATAGTGATGTACCTGCACTAGATGGTGATGAAAATGGTGAATTAGCCAAGACTGTACTTTCCTTGATCGATAATAAGCAAGTAAATGCCGTATCCTACGCTGCAGAAGCTGGACAATTTGCAGAGGCGGATTTTGAAGCCATTATCTGCGGCCCAGGAGATATTGCGCAAGCACATCGTGCCAACGAATTTATCAGCATAGAGCAGTTAGACTTAGGAACTAAATTTATCTCTGATCTGATTGATCATCTTTCAGATTAGAGACATTTTCATGATCATATGGACAATGTCTGCAGTCATTACCACAGCAATACCCTCTCTTAAGATGATAAGATTCTTTAAATACCAAGAATCCATTTTCGTGGTAATAATCATCCGTCTCTTTACCCATATATTATTTTAAAAATCTTGAGTAATTGAAATCATCAATCCATGATCTATCAAGCCTCTATTACGAAAAGCCCAGACATAATCTAAACGTCCTAAAGGTACTCCATCCAATATCTTCAAACCCAAAGGATCCCTCTGCATAAGTATCCTCTTTGCCTAAGGTATAAGAAGAAAATCCCAAGACAGTCTTCCATCTCAATTTCTTGATGAGAGGAATTTTATCCAATAAATGACCATCTATATGATGCTCATAAAATAGCTCTCCGTAATACTTGGTATGACTATACCCGTAGTAGGGCAACATTTTAAACTGATATAAGTATCGATTTGCTGATGCCCAAGAAGTTTCATTACCATGAAAATGCTTAAAGTCAGGAGCAAATACTCTATCATCATTTAAAAATCCTCCAAACTCAAGACGGTATTTACCATATCCCCAAAGATTGAATGGAACGCGACGATCAATTGCTCTAATACTGAAAAAATCAAAAGAAGCAGAACCCTCAGTCAATGGAATGGCCTTTTTATATTCTAATACTATAGTGGGCCAACTGCTCTGGATTCGATCTCGGAATCTGGCATAAGAGAGAAATTTTTGACCTGGTCTCCATCGTAACTGTATTCGGGCTATCCAAGCTTCATGCTCAGGCAATGGTAATATAAAATCATCTTGTTCACTATAATTATTTAACCTAATATTAGGCCGATAAAATCCATCTTGATTAGCAATACTATAATCTGTTTGATTTTCTAGCGGTGAACGATCATAATAACCAAATGTCAACCAAGTTTTCCATCCATTCACAATTTCTCCTGACCACCATCCCTCGGCATAGCGCTCGTCATACTGAAACATATAATTGTCATGATACACTAATGATGTAAAAGTATTGATGGTCTCTCGCATAGGATCAAAATGATCTACCTGACGATATCGACGACCTAGAGCCAGCGAGAAATAACGCTGCATTTTGGAATCATAATATTGACTATATTGTATAATCGGCTTAAACTGCTGATCTGAAAAACCATATCTGAGGGTAAGTTTTAATCTCTTATACTCAAACTCATCTTTATCCCATTGTGTTAACCTCAAACTGGTATTAGGTGCAAATCCTTCTATGGGGTTAAATTGAAAACTGGTGATTGGAGATTTAAAATTAAGATATCTATGCTTATATCTGTTGGACTTGGTATATCCAAAAAAGACATTGCCCAATCGAAAACGATTAGATTCACCATCTAAGGAATCCAGATAATCTTTAGATTCCCACAATACCTTTAGACTATCCTTTT
>JAHDGW010000247.1 GCA_020631635.1 Saprospiraceae bacterium | reverse complement strand
TATTCCAGTCAATGGTTTGCGTTCCATCAACTAATGATGGTGCTCCTGGTAGTGGTTGTGTAGCCCCATTAGTCCATGTATTTGTATTTGCCCAAACTCCATCTGCAGTTGAAACATAAGGTAGGGGAGCCGTTTGGAAATCTACAGTTTGCAGATTTTTTATGGCTGCTACATAATTATTGTCAGACTCGTCTTTCACGTTTGTAAAAGTGTATTTATTCATAGGTAAATACATTTCAAGATCTGCCCAAGGGATTGTGGCTACTTCATTTTTAGAAATATTTTGAGGTATGATTTTACCATTTACAGAGTCATCGGTAAATTTCTCAATTTCTTGATTCATGATGAATTGCAGTTGTGCCTGCGATAATGCTTGATTCCATACTCTTACTTCATCTATAGTTCCATCAAAAAACCTTGTTGGGCTTTGGTGGTTTGAGGCAGCAACTAAAAAGTGTTGATTTGAACTTACAGGGTTATTGCGTATTGCAGAAGTATCCTCTATACCATCAATATAAAATGTAGCTCTATTTCCATCATATATCACAGCAACATGGTGCCATTCATCTTGTGGTAGTGCAATAGAAGCATTTAATCCTTCAGTAGTTCCTGCTGCATTTTTCCAAACGATACGAGGTACCATTGCATTTGTAAGTCTAAGAGCATATCCTTCTGTATATGGTATATTACTTTTTGATATAATATCTGTATTGTTAGCATTATTCCCTGGTTTTACCCAAGTTGATAGTGTAAAAGGTCCCGTAAGATCTGCAACATCATCTGCATCCATATAATCTCTAGTACCATCAAATGTGATTGATCGCTCATAGATATATTCTGGTGCGTATCCGAATGTGATGTATTTTTCGCCTGTAAAATCGTATGTTGTTTCTAACTTTGTGCCATTTGGTGTCATTATACGATAGTCCGATGTTGGGTCAAAAGTAGGAGAGTCTGAGATAAACATAAAGAAATTTCCTGGTGGAGTAATGGTCGCTGACAATAGCGACTCTTCTAAAGAAACTTTTACAGTACTTAAATCCCCAGTTTCAACAACTTTCCAAGTACGGTTTATGGAGATAAAATTCACGTTTGTAGATAATCCTGGAATATTTAAACTCATATCAACAGCTATAGGTGACGCTGCAGAAAGGGAGGCATTATTATTACCCCACATTAAAAAATTTCTGTCATCAATAGTTGCTGAAGCAGAATTAATGTGATCGCTATTTGTATCGTAAATAGTTTCAATTCCCATAGTGATTGCACCATCTATGTGACTTGAGATCGATTGCTTTTGATTTAGACCACTTGCATCATCTCTTCCTATACCCGCAATGTCATGTGTAAAACCACTATTGCTCACTGTATTCCAAATAATATTTCCAGCGCTATCTACGTAATTTTCATCACCAGGATTAGCATCATCATTTGTAGGGTCACTTGTAACAGAGTGAAGCGTAATACCATTTTTAATTGCTAAGTATGACTGTATTCTTTTTTGGTCAAATAGCGAATTTGGTAATCTATAACTTATGAATTCTGTGATTTGGCCTTCAAAAAATGATTGAAAGGCATGACCTACAAGGGTTATTCTTCCAACTCCTATATTAAATTGACTATTTGTAACTTCAGAGTATGGCATATCATCACCACTTACAGAATAGGTTCCAGTAAAGTTATCTATTCGAACTCCATTTTTATAAATTTCGCTTCTTAATCCGTCACTACTTGCTTTTACATTGAGTATAATAAGCTCGCTATTCATTTCGTCTGCGGTGCTTACGTAAGCTCTTCCATAATTGCTTCCATCTGCAGCAGAAGTATTTTGAGGAGTAGCTCCTATCATGTGACTTACGAGGTTGTCTTGACCAGTAAATCTTTCAGAGCCAGGATTTACCCATAGACCAGTTCCGTCATTTGCAAATGCACCGCGTTCCACCCGTCCAGATAGCACGCCTTCAATAATGCCCGATTCATTTAGCTGAGGTGTACGCAGTACAACCCAATAATCTGAAGTGTCAAAACCACCTTTTCCTTTAAGAACTTGATTGACAGATGTGTCAAATTCAACTAGAGGATTGTAGTTAGCGTTAATTGCTGCACTATTATAATACGTTGGAGGTGCCAGTTCTGCTGTGAAAGCGTCATTATCACGAGCTCTATCTTGCCATACATTAAGCAAATCACCATCTGCAACTGCATCAATATCATTTGCTTTAAGCCATAAACTTATATTTGGTGTAACTGCACCAGGTGCAACTGTAGGATCTGGATCAGGTGTATCCTGAGTTCCTAGTAATATAATATTATCAATGTTTGCCCCATCATCTGTGGTACCTCCATCTGATGCAAAATAGATACGAAACTCAATGGACTGCCCAATGGTATTAATCGGTAAGTCTACAAATTGTTGCGTAAAATCTGATCTACCAGCAACTGGATCTGATGCGTTGTCGCCTGACCATCCATTTTGATTTATTCCTATTGCACGAACCTCGGCATCATTATACCAATTTGATGTATCTGTATTATCACCTAATGGACTCCAAGCACCCGCTCCATTAATACGGTATTGTACTTGCATACCGTCATCGGGATCCTCATTGGTATTAATCCTCATATCTAATAAAAAGCGAACATTGGAATATCCACTCAATGATATGGGAGGACTTGTTACATAGGTTCTAGTATTATTAGCGTAATTATTATAGTTGTCTGTATACCAGTAATCACCTTCAGCACCTACTTCAACATTATTTGATCCGTATCTCCATATTGATCCTGAAGTAGAACTCGCCGTCCAATTACCATCATCAGTATCAAAATTTTCATAGTAAATAGTATAATCAAGATTGTTATTTACTATTCCAGTTCCTTGAATATTGAATAAAAACAATCCTTCATCTGAGTCATTGTTTTGAATTCTCACGGTAGCTGGATGTGTAATAAGTGCGTCGGGAGTGTATTTAATTTGAAATGTGACAAAATTTCCTCCGACTATGGTATTGTTTGGAGTTAGAGAAACTTGAAATCTTGTAGCTCCTGCACCTATAATTTCGATATAAGGTGTAGTTCCCGTTAACAATAAATCATTAATTCCTTCATTTTCTATAATAAATGTTCTAGTCACTGAGTAACCAAGTTCAACACTTCCAAAATCAGTATTATCTGTTAAAGAAGGAGTAAGATCGTTATTGTTAATTTCGATTTCGTTACCCGATACTACTATCTCTGGATCTACATCTAGGGTTGTACCAGAGATTACAAAATTAAAAGGGGTCTCATCAGGATCGTTCGAAGCAATTAAAACTTCTGCATTATGTAACCCAATTAGTAATGGATTATAGGTTATCTCAAAAGTAGTATTACCTCCGGGAATTATCGTCGTTGCAGGTGGCTGTGTTATAGTAAAGTAATTAGATCCAGCTGTACCAGCAGCGACAATTGTTGGTGTTCCCGCTAAAACTAAATCTACAACTCCTGTATTCGAAATCCTAAATATTTTAGTGATAGGTGCTCCTACGGTTGTTGTTCCAAAATTTGTGTTATCTGCTAGCGTAGGGATAGCATCTCCATCTGATATAATTACTGAATTACCCGATAGACTAATGTCTGGTGTGGGACCGTTAATTCCAGTGATTGATATAGCATCAATGGCAGTATCCGATCTGTTAAGAATCGCTGATCCATCGGTAGCAGAAAAACGAAAATAAACAATAGACCCTAGATAGGCATTGAGACTTATCGTTTCTGTTAACCAAGGAGATGTTTCATCCGCTTGCTGCTGTCCGTTTCTAGTGAATAGATTTGACCAAGAATTTCCATCTGTGCTTATATCTAAATTTAATGAACCATTACTACCATGCATATGATAATCAAATTCAAAAATAGCAGACGAAAAACCTGTAAGATCAACGCAATCTGAAATAAGTCGAGCTACAGCACCAGTAGGTGAATTACTAGTCTCTATGTAGGCATATTGATTTCCATCTGAGGCTGCAGAAGGTCCAGTGCCTGGAGTAGGCGTGTTTCCAGAGCCAATAGTCCAATCAAAATTATCTGCGTTGGTTTGAAACCATCTTCCAAAACCACTTTCAAAGCTTTCTGTATATAGTGTCGCATCTATACAGGCAGGTGTAGTAATGGCTATATTATCTATTGCCAAGTCGCTTCTGAAACCATTCCCAGTTTGTCCTATAACACGTAGATTAATCGTATTGCCTACGTAAGAGCTTAGATTTATTGCTTCTGAAATCCATGGGTCATTAGAATTTCCTTGTTGCGCCCCGCTTCGTGTCAGTAAAGTTGTCCAAGTTGACCCTCCATTAGAACTTACTTGGATAGAAACTTCACGCGAATTATTACCAAACATGTGGTAGTCAAAGCTGAAAATAGCATTGGATTCTCCAGTTAAATCAATGCATGGACTTATTAATCTTGTAGTTGCATTAGGCCCAAGATCTCCAGCATTAGAAGAAGCTTCGGTGTAATAATAAAAGTTTCCATTGCTAGCCCCACTTGGTCCCGTGTTATTAGAAGGTGTTGCTCCACTTCTACGAGTCCAATTGCCATCGTCAGTGTTATCTTGAGTCCAATCACCAAGGCCTGTTTCAAAACTTTCAACATATGGGAATGTCGAAATAGAAATACCTGTACATGCAAACTCATCTTCTAAATCAGCGGCATGTAAATCATTAACAGTAAGAGCTAGAAATAAAATACCAAGGATTTGAAATCCAAGGTAGTAGGTAAAATTTTTCATTTTGTCAGATTTGTCGCTACAAGACCGTTGGGGTGGGTGTTGTAGTGAGTTGGGACGGCTAAATTATGAAAAAAACTAGATTTATAATAGGAAA
>JAHDGW010000246.1:3373-4869 GCA_020631635.1 Saprospiraceae bacterium | reverse complement strand
CGGCAGTAAGTATTATAAAAATATGATCGCAGATTGGTCTAAAGGAAAGCATATAAAATTGAATTTCCCTCAAAGCTCGGAAGAGCTCAAAAATCCATTATTCACGATCGAAATGAAAGCGCATGAAAAATAATCTACTTGCATTTGCACTGATAAGCATTGGTTCTTTTCTCTTATTACAATTTATGAGTTGGTACTGGGTATTTATTTTGAGCTTTTTTGTTGTTTTATTTATGAAACTTACCCGCCGTAGCGGTATATGGATTCCTTTTTTTGCGATGCTACTACTCTATCTGGTCAGCGCAGGATGGCAAAATGCACAAAATGATGGAATCATGGGTGATGTAGTGGCAGGATTACTACAAATAGGGAACTCATGGATCGTACTACTTGTTGGATCGCTTATATTTGCATTATTAGCAGCATGGAGTGGCTATTGCGGATTTTTACTTCGAAATGCTTTTACGGCAGATGTATCTAATAGTCAAGCATAGTCAGTGATAATTCTATTACCTTAGTCGGGTGATCTATAATATTCAGGAATAACATACATCATGAAAACAAAACTTGAAAAGCGAGCTAAAAACAAAAAAGACTTCATATTACTTACTGTAATGTGGATCACGATGAGTGTATTTTTTCATGTTATTTATATCATGGGGAATGGCAGTAGTCACTATTGGCCTATCTACCCTATTCTGGGGATGGCAATCCCTGTTGCTCTTGCAGGCACTACAGTATTTATCAATGAATACGATGCTAAAAAGGAAGAAGAACAATCGCTAATCAAAAAAAGCTATTCACCAGATCTCGATAGTCCTATGACTTTGGAAAATAACAAAGTAGCAGCGAAAGAAATGCTAAATATTAACTATAATCAATCTGATCTTGTATAATTATTTGACATTAAGAATAGCTGCAATCATTCTGACATTTGTTGCACTACATTCCTGCACTGGGCAAAAGAATCTAAGCTCTCCAAAATATAAAATCAATACTACCGAAGAAGGGAAACAGCTTATCCTTCAAGATCAAGTAGAAGGTTTCTTTGGAAAACTGTCTAATTTAGAAATGAGTATTCAACTCAAAGATACAAGCACAATATCACTTGAAGATAGAACGCCTCAGTTCAGAGCTTTTCTTGAGAGTGAGGTTTTAGCATTTAATACCGAAGACTCAATCATCATAGCTGCAGTCATGGATAGCGCTATTTACTTAGTCAATCAACTAAACCCTGACCTGATACCCAGGACCATCGATCTTATAAAGATAAATACAAATCATTATGGTCCATCAGTATATTATACCCGCGAAGATGGAATATTCATACCAAAAGACGCTTTAGCTCGAGCTAATTTTGATGAACTATTTGCAGTAATGTTGCATGAGATCAGTCATATCGTATCTAGGTCTGATATACAACTGAAGACCTCACTTTATGATCAGATTGGTTTTAAAAAATTAGAACAAGAAATTGTTTATCCCGAGGTATTGCA
>JAHDGW010000246.1:0-3363 GCA_020631635.1 Saprospiraceae bacterium | reverse complement strand
GTATATTTCCCCAACGCCTTTTCTCCAAACCAGGATGGTGTCAATGATGACTTCTATATACCTGTCAAAACAAAGGATGACGGTCGTATGATCAAAGCAGTGCCACTGATCACATCCAATCGCAAGAAATATACACTTTCATCGCCTCGCTTTTTTGATTACTTACAGTTTGATCTTTATGCCTTGGATGAAGACTATAATGTACGTTGTAGTGAGGGAGGGAGCTCCACATTGGAGATGAATAAAGTGACAGGTTTCTTTGAAGAAATTGAAGATAATACAGGGTACATCATACATCCCGATGAAGTCATAGCTGATAACTTCATGCTACTCATACAAGCTATCGAGACAGGTGATCGCTCTAAGTTTTCGGAAGAAGGAAAAATATTACTTCAAGATATCGAAGAGGTGCTTCGTACATACAAAAGGTCATAGATTATCAGAAGCAGAATGGCATTGACGGCACGTGATAAAATAAGAAAAATAATCTTTGGCTTTGATACTCCAGCGGGTAAAGCATTTGATATCATCTTGCTAATAGCCATCGTTGTCAGCGTAATTACTGTAGCGTTAGAAACCATAGAGCGGTATGATTTGGTTTACCATACTCAGTTTCAGGTATTGGAGTGGATGTTGACTATATTCTTTACCATAGAGTATGGTCTGCGACTGTACAGTAGCCGATCACCGTGGAAATATGCAACTAGCTTTTTTGGAGTAATAGACCTATTAGCTATACTGCCTACTTATGTCAGCCTTTTCTTAAGTGCCGCGGGCTTCGAAACACTGCTGATCATTAGAGCTATGAGGCTACTCAGAGTTTTTAGGATCTTGAAACTCGCTTCCTTTACATTGCATGGGCGAATAATCATTTCTGCTTTAAAACAAAGCCGAGCAAAAATTGGAATATTTTTATTCTTCATCCTTGTTTCAGTCAGTATACTGGGAGCTATCATGTATATCATCGAAAATCCTAGGCAACCTACGACCTTTAGCGACATACCTACTTCTGTGTATTGGGCAATCGTGACACTCACCACCGTTGGTTATGGAGATATTACTCCTATAACACCTTTAGGTCGGTTTATCTCAGCCATGATTATGATATTGGGATATGCAGTTATTGCAGTACCTACGGGGATTATCACTAAAGAGATCATAAGCCCGCTGGATAAATCTACAAATAGGACATGTAGGCGGTGCAAACAAATTATAGGAGATACGAGTGCTAATTACTGTAAATATTGCGGGGAGGAGCTTGCAGAAAATAACATTCAAGATATCAGAACCTAGTTCTTAGTATTATACCATAGTGAGGATATCGAGAATGTCAGAACACTCAAATGTAGGTTTGATGTCAGAAGGATTTATAAGCTTTTTTTCGTTGTACCAAATGCTATCTAGTCCATAATTGATAGATCCTTGAATATCAGACCGCAAACTATCTCCAATAACGATAACTTTAGATTTATCCACTGGCCCCATCTGCTCAAATGTATAGTCAAAAAAAGATATATCTGGCTTGGAGTAGCCTATTTCGTCAGAGACAACAATAATCTCAAAATATGCAGTCAATCCAAGTCGATCAAGGCACCTGCGCTGGTTCTCTTTTAAACCATTGGTGATGATAGCCAATCGATGAGTCTTTGATACAGCCTCTAGCAAGTCGATCGTATTTTTCTTTAGTGTCGCATTATGATTGAGCCTATCAAGATAAAAGGCATTGAGCTCTAGGTAGTCTTCTTCAATATTATTTGCTTGACAAAACCCTTGAAATCGTATATACCGCAAAGTGTCTGTATCGATCTCATTATTTTCAAATGCCTCCCAAGCGGCCGTGTTATACTTTTTATAAGAAAGGTAGAGCTCTTCTGAGAATACTCGTGACAACCTTAATTCACATAGATCTATGAAAGCCTGATGGCTAGCGGTATCAAAATCAGTAAGTGTATTATCAAGATCAAAGAGAAGCCATTCGTATTTTTTCATATTACTTAGGCAATCTCAATACATAAATCAATCTCTTGATGCTATACTTACCTGCTCCATTGGCCACTAAGAGTAACAGACCTCCGGCAATAGCCATATTGCGACTAAAATACAGTGAATGTAGTCTCTGTATCTCGACAGGATCATTCCACCATGAATACACAATAAATGTAAAGGGAATCCAATATAATAACAACAACCAAGCACCGAGCTTGGCACCATAGCCTATAAGTACAAGTGTAGCACCTAGCATCAAAAGGAAGATAATGCATCCAAGGATCATCCCCGGCTTCCATGATATACCATATTCCACCATTGTAGCCTTCGTAGATTGAAAATGAAATATACTATCAAATCCTTCGAAGAAGAAAATGAAAGCAATCAATATGCGCCCCATTATATCTGCAACATCTCTCATCCTTCGAATATATGAAGAAAAATGTCATAGATCATGAGACGCAACATTATATGTACCTCTTAATATGTAGAATTTATTCACGATAAACTTGGGTAGCTTAGTTTACAAAAGGATTTCAGATTAAAAGTTTTCACATTTTACTTTCATAAAGTCTGCACTCTTTTTATATCCAAGCTCTGAACTAAGAGTAAAATCTTCACAAGCTTCTTCTGTTCTATTCAGCAAAACTAGTGCTAGACCTCTATTAAACAGTGCTTTAGGATCATCTTCATTGTAACTTAGATACTCATCGAAATCCTCTAGAGCTTCTTCGTACTCTCCATAGATAAGGTTTACGCCTCCTCTGACAAAATAGTTTTCTACTTTATCTGAGTCCAGCTCTATCGCCTTATTTAATTCTACGATAGCCTGCTCATATTCTCCGAGAGACTTGAGTAGCATACTATAGTTGACTATGGCTTGACTGTATTCTTCATCTATACTAATCGCTTTTTGATAGCTTTCTTTAGCTTTTCTTACATTTTCTAGCTCCTCATTGAGTTTTGCCTGAGTGAAATAAAAATTAGCGAAATTTTCATTGAGATCTATAGCGGTATCTAAATCCCTCTTGGCCAATTCATAGTCTCTGAGTAGCTTATAGCATATGCTTCTGTTATGATAAGCAAGGGCAAAGTCGGGCTTTATCTCTATGGCTTTATTGAAGTGGGTCAGTGCCTGATCTATATTCCCTGACTTCAGTTCGATCATTCCAGCGATATCTTCAACGATTTCTTCATTACTTGAATCTACTATGACTTCCTTAAGATAAGACCTAGCTTGGTCCAATTGTTTTTGTTCTATAGCGATGATGACCTCCTCAATAAGGACTTTTTGAGTTTTTTCCAGATCTTGATCTTTGATTAATAATTGATAATTGCTCATTGATAGCGGTGACTTGTTGAAGGTCATGAGTATAT
>JAHDGW010000003.1 GCA_020631635.1 Saprospiraceae bacterium | reverse complement strand
TAGTTTTATAAATGAAAATTCTGACTAAACTGCCCTAACAAAGGGGGTATCTACACAAAATAATTCTCACCTGCTAAAAGAACTACTATATCTGCATCATGAACATTGCGTAAATTCTCAACAATATCATTTATAGTCGTATTATCTCTTAGTCGAGTAACATCATCAAAAATGGAAAATGATTCAGTAAAATTTAGTTTTTCGATGGCTGCCAGTTCAATTCTCAATTCGCAATCGTCTACATTACTATTGAGTAAGGCCGTATTTGTTTGAGCTATCGCTAGATTTATTCTATTTTCAACTGCAATTAATGAGCCTTCCATGTTTACAGTATTATCTGTAAAAAGAACAAGACATCTTGTAGTGCAATTGCCTAAACTTCTTGTTTCTAAAGCTATATCGCTGTAAATATCTTTACTTGTTTTCGAGCTTTTACTGCACATTCATGAGCGTCGAATTTAGATTCATCCACATCTGCAATTACATATGAGGAATCGCTCAACGGCAGAATTTCAAAAACCTTATCATCAACTTGTATATGCCCTATTTTTCCAGATTTGGAAGATACAATAGTAATGCTCCCGAGTTTACATAAGCAATCCTCCTTTGAACTGTTATTTTCTAATTTACCTACCCATGTATAATCTCCATCATTATTAAAGTTGACCTCAGAAGCTTTGAATATAAGCTCATCACAGTCGTCATTAGGTATATCAACTTTGATATAACCTTCAATTTGGACTTGTTTAATTTTGCCTACAGAAGCAATGGATAAATCACTATAAAAAGGGCTTTGAAGAATGGATTTATATGTTTTTAACTCTAACTCGTTCAAACTCGATATACTTTTGTTATCGGTAGAAATAAAATAATCTTGACTCCACAAAGTTGGAGCAAGAAATAAAAGAAAAATAACCAACCTATTCATAATTATATAACATTATTTACCCTTACTCCCTTTATGGCGTTTCAGGAATTTCTCCAAAAAGCGTATGTATAAAGGTGTTTTTAACAACAAATTAAAGTTACCACTTTACCCCCCCCCTAAGGCAATACCCAATAAATGGTATTTTTCACATATTAGCCTTACCGAAATCTTTAATGTGTATGTGGATAACTCGTGCAAATCAACAGTTGAGCTAGTGTTTATCAATTAGATATAGTAATGTATCTTCGTCTTAAGCTTGAGAGGAGAGAGATGGCAGATATTATAAGATTATTACCAGATAGTATAGCGAATCAGATCGCGGCAGGAGAGGTCATACAGCGACCAGCCTCTATGGTCAAGGAGTTGCTCGAAAATGCAATCGATGCGGAGGCAGATGAGATACAACTCATCATCAAAGATAGCGGTAAAACACTTGTACAGATTATTGACAATGGCAAAGGGATGTCGGAGACGGATGCCCGTATGGCATTTGAGCGGCATGCGACATCCAAAATAGCTAGTGCCGATGACCTCAATCGACTACAGACGATGGGATTTAGAGGAGAGGCACTTGCATCTATAGCTGCGATTGCACAGATCGACCTCCGTACCAAGCCGCAAGACCAAGATTTAGGAAGTCACATCATCATTGAGGGATCTAAAGTTAAAAACCAGGAGTTTATATCTACGCCATCAGGCACGAGCCTTTCGGTAAAAAATCTATTTTACAATGTACCTGCACGACGTAAATTTTTGAAGTCAGACCCTGTAGAGTTTAAGCATATCTTAGATGAGTTTCACCGTGTAGCGCTTTCATACCCAGAAAAATACTTCTCGTTGCATCATAATGGTAATGAGATCTATCATCTGCAAAAGGGAAATCTTAGACAGCGCATCATAGCGATACTCGGCAAGAGCTACAATGATAAGCTAGTACCAGTAAGTGAGACTACTGATATTATACAGATATCAGGATATATTGGTAAGGCCGAGGCGGCTCGCAAGACGAAAGGTGATCAGTTCTTTTTTGTCAATAATCGTTATATCAAAAGTCCTTACCTCAACCATGCTGTACGATCAGCATATGAGGAGCTGATTACCAAAGATCATTATCCACTGTATGTTTTGTTTTTGGAGATGGACCCTTCTAGTATAGATATTAACGTGCATCCGACGAAGCAAGAGATTAAGTTTGAAAATGAACGGTTGGTCTACAATTACCTCAAGGTAGCTACTCGTCATGCGATCGGGCAATATAGCCTTACTCCACAGCTTGATTTCAGTCAGGATACTTTTTTTCATAAAAGCGGAATGAGTACTGGACAAGCTAGTACTCCGAGCAGACCAGCGGCGGCTGGCTACGTACATATGCCAGAGAAACCATCATCAGAGGGATGGGAAAAGGTATATAAGTCTATGAAAAACGAAAGGCCCAGTATTGCACCCGAAGATGGAACGATACGTCTAGGGAGTAAGGTCAATACGGATAACTCCCCCATGCCAGCACTGACCGAGACCGTCAAACCTAAACCCTATCAAATACATAATAGCTATATCGTGAGTCAGATTAAATCAGGCTTTCTGCTCATTGATCAGCAGTATGCCTCGGAGCGGATACAGTATGAGCATCATCTAGAGACCCTAGAGTCGGCAGAGCAACTGGTGCAGAAAGAGTTATTTCCGACGACCATTGAGCTAGATCAGCAGCATGCAGAAGTGTTATCCAATATTTTAGATCGAGTCAATCAGTTGGGTTTTGATATCAAGCATTTTGGAGGTAATAGCTACGTGATACAAGGTATACCAGTGGGCCTAAAAAGTATAACCAATGCCAAAGAACTGATACAACAGCTCATATCTCAATATGTAGATAATATAGAATTGCAACTCGGTATTGAAGAAAACTTAGCTAGATCTATGGCATATTCCTCTAGTATCAAGCGAGGTCAGAAACTCAATGAACTCGAAATGCAGAGCTTAATTGATCTTTTATTCGCCTGCAATGTTCCTTTTAAAAATCCTACTGGAAAAAAATGTTTCATCACGATGGACCTTGATGAGCTTCAAAAACGTTTCATAGGATAAATATCCTCGGATTATGAATCAAATCACAGATGCTGTAAAGCATATCATTATCATCAATGCGATCATATTCATAGGAGTATACGCATCTGCAGCGATGGGGTCTGAGGGAGTTTCGGAGTATCTCAGTTCATTACTAGCAATGTATTTTCCTTTGTCAGAGTCATTTAGGCCATTCCAGCTGCTTACACATATGTTTATGCATGCTGATGTAAGTCACCTATTTTTTAATATGCTAGGCTTATACTTTCTAGGACCTATGGTAGAGCGATACTTAGGGTTGAAGAAGTTTTTGATCCTATACTTTGCCTCTGGAGTACTAGCCTTGATCTTACATCAGGCTTACAACTATTATGAGTATTACAGCATACTCAATGCGATAGGTATTGATCAAGTCAATATGGTTGCACAAGAGGGAGCGGATGTCCTGAGAAATAATCAGAACTATAGAAATGAGCAGCTTGCTAGTCTCAATTATGTATTCAATATACCCATGGTAGGAGCCTCGGGGGCATTGTTTGGCGTGGTGGCAGCGTTTGGAGCATTATTCCCCAATGCAAGACTTATGCTACTATTCCCACCGATCCCGATTAAAGGTAAGTATTTGGCTATCGTAGCTTTAGCGGGAGGGGTTTTGATGGATTTTGATGGCAATGTAGCCCATCTTGCCCACCTCGGTGGTGCCATTGCTGGATTTGCTTTTATATATTATTGGAAACGAGGACTTGTAAAATAGAATATTATGTTTCAATCCATCATACAAGACGCTAAAGACAATTTCCGAACTGGCACCATGATCACTCAGTTGATCATGATCAATGTGGTGATCTTTATTGTTTTGGTTTTGCTCAAAGTATTTACGTACAACTTTACGATGAGTAAAGACTCTTGGATATATACACAGATAGTCCAAGAGTGGTTGTCTACTTCAGGCTATTGGAAAGAATTGATTGTTAAGCCTTGGACATTATTTACCAGTATGTTTTTGCATAAAGGGGTATGGCATTTAGCTTGGAATATGATCGTTCTATACTGGTTTGGACGTATACTTGGTGACTTATTAGGAGATAGACGGGTATTGCCTTTATATATACTCGGCGGGTTAGTGGGTGCCGTTATTTTTACATTGTCCTATTCATTGATTTACGGTGTAAATGACGCCCATGCATTAGGAGCTAGTGCAGCAGTAAGTGCCATTGTACTAGGAGCAGCCGTTACTTCTCCTGATTATACAATCCAGTTGATCTTTCTTGGTATGGTCAAAATAAAATGGATTGCGCTGGCCATAATCGTTATAGATCTTTTGGGCACTACGGGAGGTAACTCGGGTGGCGCATTTGCTCATCTAGGTGGTGCATTTATCGGGTATATGTATGTAAGCCAGTTACGCAGTGGTCGTGACATAGGTGCTTGGATCAATACTATTGTGGATTGGGTACAAGCGCTATTTAGTCCCCCAGAAAGGCCAAAAGCTAAAATGACCGTAGCATCACGTAATACTGATCGTAGAAAATCCACAAAACCATCGAGATCACAAGAGACACAAGCAGATGTAGATCGTATCCTTGATAAGATTAAGCAAAAAGGTTACGATAGTCTCTCCGATGAAGAAAAGGAAGTGCTCTATCGTGCAAGTAAAGACTCCTGATAGAGAATTGCTCCTAGTTTTTATATTACTTTTATCATTCAGTAACGTTGTATAATATACATTGAAGAAGATACTCTGGTATAGTAATATTTTTATCGTAGTGCTGAGCTTACTCTCACTTTTATCACCTAGTATAGATCCACAATATTTTTGGCCCATTGCATTCTTAGGTTTGGGTTTTCCCTATTTAGTTATACTCAATATTCTATTTCTAGCAGCTTGGTTTTTTATCAAAAGCAAGAGAATGTGGATGTCAGCTATTTGTATGCTATTGCTATCATTTCAACTAGGAGGAATACTTCAATTCAATTTTCAAGATGCAGAAAAAACCATAACGGATATACACTGCCTGACATACAATATCCATAATGCAAAAAGTGCTTATAGTCGAAATAAAGAAGAGAAGGCTACAAAGGTAACCGCATTTAGAGAGCACCTCAGGAGCATAGTACCACAACCAGATATCCTATGTTTACAAGAGTCGAGTGATTTTGGTATGGAGGTATTTCATGGAGTATTTGGACATTATTACCGACATAGAATAAAAGATCGGGCGACTTCCATACTGAGTAGATTTCCTATTATAGCTACTGGTCAGATAGATTTTGGTACCAGAACCAACTCTTGTCTCTGGGCTGATGTCATTGCCCATTTAGATACTATACGAGTATATAGTGCTCACTTGCAAAGCAATCAAATTACAAAGGAGACTGAAAAACTAGCAGCTACCGCTGACCTACAAAGTCAAGAGACTTGGAGTAGTATACGATGGATATTAGCGAAGTATAAAAATCAAAATCAAAAGCGATCAAGTCAGGTAAAAAAGTTAGTTGATCATATCAATATGAGTCCTTATCCAGTGATATTGAGCACTGATCTTAATGACCACCCACAAAGTTTTATATATCGAGAGCTCAATAATGTATTGCAGGATAGCTTTCGTAAACGGGGTAAGGGCTTAGGAACTACCTTTGCGGGTAGTATCCCTCTCTTGAGAATAGACTACACGATGTATTCTGATGATTTTAACATCACGAATCATCAAGTCGTAAAACCAACCATGAGTGATCATTATCCAGTCCTGAGCACCGCTTCATTGAGATAATGCTTGCGTTTTGTAGCCATCCTTTTTATAGTCAGAGTTCAAGCTGTGAAAAGTAATATTAAAAATTTCTCAAAATTATAACTAGCACTAATTATCACCAAAAAGCACGTACTTTTGTAAGATGAATAATCCATTGTACGTATACAATAGCATCTCTCGAGATAAAGATCATTTCGTACCCAAAGAGGAAGGGTACGTAGGTATGTATGTCTGTGGTCCCACGGTCTATAGCGATGTCCACTTAGGTAACTGTCGTACTTTCGTGAGCTTTGATATCATTTATAGATACTTATTATTCCTAGGTTATAAGGTACGATATGTACGAAATATCACGGATGTAGGCCACCTGACTGGTGATAGCGAAGATGGAGAAGATAAGATTGTGGTAAAGGCAAAACAGGAGCGCTTAGAGCCTATGGAAGTCGTACAAAAATATATGAATGGTTTCCATGACATGATGGATGTATTCAATGTCAAGAGACCAAGTATCGAACCACGTGCTACAGGTCATATCCTAGAGCAAATAGAAATGGTGCAAGATATTATCAAAAACGGATACGGATACGAATCTAATGGATCTGTATACTTTGATACGGTAAAGTTTAATGAGGATAAAGGCTCATATGGTAAGCTATCAGGTAGAGTCATGGATGAGCTGCTAGAAGAGACACGAGTACTTAAGAATCAAAGTGAAAAACGTAATGCTTCTGATTTTGCAATATGGATGAAGGCTGCTCCCGAGCACCTCATGAAGTGGGAGAGTCCCTGGTCGGTTGGTTTTCCAGGGTGGCACTTAGAGTGCTCTGCTATGAGTACTAAATACCTAGGGAGTAACTTTGATATACACGGTGGTGGGAATGATCTCAAATTTCCTCATCACGAAAATGAAATTGCACAAAACGAAGGTGCCTGCGGATGTGCCCCAGCGAGATACTGGTTGCATACCAATATGCTATTGATGAATGGTCGAAAGATGTCCAAAAGTGAAGATAACTCTATCACTCCAGAGCAGCTTTTTACAGGATCAAGCAAGCATGTATCTAAGGGCTACAGCCCTATGGTGATCCGATTTTTTATGTTGATGGCACATTATCGATCTACGATGGATATCACGGATGATGCCCTTCAAGCTGCGGAGAAAGGCTACTATAAATTGATGGACGCTTATTATTCTCTACAAGAGTTGAATACCAATAATACTGATGAAGGAAGCTTGGATCAAGAGGTGAATGCGCTAATCGATCAAGCTCATGCTGACATGAATGATGACTTCAATACTCCTAAAGCCTTGTCACGATTTTTTGAATTGACTAGTATGGTCAACAAACTCAAGGGCGGACAATTAAAAATCAGTGACCTCGGAAGTGCAACTTTAGATCGACTAAAAAAGGCATTTCAGAGTTTTATATTCGATATTTTTGGTCTAAAAGATGAAGCACATCATGATGATGATCATAATCACTTAGACGGTGCTATGAGGCTCATCATAGATCTTAGGGCAGATGCTCGTGCCAACAAAAACTGGGCAGTGGCAGATAAAATTCGAGATACTTTATCAGAGCTAGAGATTACATTAAAAGACGGAAAAGATGGAACCGATTGGTCCATTCATTAATTTTAAAATAGAGAGAGTTTATGAATTTCAATACTCGATTGTTATTGTGCTTGTTTTTATCTGCTTCTCTATGGATGGGCTGTGGATCTGATGATAAATCTACACCCAAAACTACTGCACCTAAAGCCAAAGTAAAGGTGCCGGCATTCAATGCTGATAATGCATATAGTAATGTAGAAAAACAACTAGCATTCGGTCATCGTATACCCGGTACAGATGAGCACAAGGCTTGCAAAGACTGGTTGGTTTCTGAGTTAAAACAATACGCTGATGATGTAGAAGTGCAAGAGTTCAAAGCAAGTTTTCTGGGTTTGGAAGATCAAGAGTCTTATAATATAATTGCATCGTTTAAGCCTAAGTTGAATAGCAGAATTATGTTAGCGGCTCATTGGGATTCTAGACTGATAGCAGAAAAAGATCCTGACGAATCTAAGCAAGATGATCCGATCATGGGTGCCGATGATGGTGGTAGTGGAGTAGGAGTATTACTTGAGATTGCGAGACTACTCAAAGAGAATCCGATCGATCTAGGAGTAGATATCGTACTTTTTGATGCAGAAGATAATGGAGTGACTTCTAATAGTGATTCTGATTCTGATACTTGGTGTTTAGGTTCTCAATATTGGGGTAAAAACCCTCATGTAAAAAACTATAAAGCAAAGTTTGGAATCTTACTGGACATGGTCGGAGCCAAGGATGCGCAGTTTCCTTATGAAGGGATAAGCTACCAAAATGCCAAAGGAACTCAAGCCAAGATTTGGGATTGGGCTCATCGAATAGGAAAGGGCGCTTATTTCAAAAAAACACCTGTAGGTGGCATCACAGATGATCATTATTATGTGATGAAATATAGAAAATTTCCGATGGTGGATATCATAAACTTACCTATGAAAGATGGAAAGTCTTTCGGACATTATCACCATACGCATGAAGACGACATAAACATTATTGACAAAAATACATTACAAGCCGTAGGACAGGTCGTGACCGTAGTACTGTATAAAGAGGCAGAAGGATCTTTTTAAAATAAAATAGAAAATACGTTTTAGACATGAAAAAAATACTTTTTACACTTTTGATAGCTAGTCTTGCATCGCTTAATTATGCGCAAGACATCAACAATGATCAGTGGGTACTCGTAAGTAAGCGTTCAGCTGACTGGTGTAGCTTTTGTGGTCAATATGGCTGGGATATGATGGATGGACTAGTAGAGAGAGCCAATGCTGAAAATAGAGTCTTTCCAGTAGCGCTTCATTATAGCGGAGGTCTTAAGACACAAGTAAGTGAAGATCTTACGGATAATCTCGGTGGATTTAGCCAACCACTTTTTTTCTTAAATGAAGATGACCTTGATGTAGGTTCTGGTAATGTAAGTGCTAAGCTCGATGAGGTATTTGAGACTGCGGAGTTTTTGACTGGTTTTCCTGCATTTGCTGGTGTAGGGCTAGAAGGATCTATCGTAGATGGTGAGTCTATTGACTTTACTGCAACGGTCAAGATTTTTGAAAATTTGAGTACAGAAATGTATCTAGGGATGTATCTGATACAGAATGATCTCGTTGCATTTCAACAAAGTCAAGGCAATGATGCCGAACATAAAAATATATTGACACATTCGTTTTTTGAAGATTCTTTTGGAGAGCGCATTGGAGAAGGTACATTAGACAATGGATCTGAATACTCATTTACGGGTAGTCTCGAGCTAGAAGATGGCATGGTAAGCTATGAAGATATGTCAGTACTTGCCGTAATTTGGAATAAGGACTCTAGCGGAAAATATAGAGTATTTAACCTAGGTGTTTTTGAAAATTTAGCCATTTTGTTAAGCAACACGACAATCGAAAATACAGATATTACTTTTGATACCAAAGTGATTGCCGATCAGCTATTTATTTCATTGGATGCCGATCTTACTTCTATTGCTGCAAAAGTAAATATCATAAATGCTTCGGGTCAATTGATTCAAGAGCAAGATTTGACAGAACTGAATACAAGTATCAATGTTGCCAACTGGGCAACGGGTATATACTATGTGCAATTACAAACAAATAAAGGCCAAGCAACGAGCACAATCAGAATTGCTCGTTAGGCATTTATCACATATAGACGTTTTGTCTCAGAAAGCTCATCCATCTCCGATTGATGAGCTTTTTGATTTTGGATCAAGTTATTTTGATGATGATCTATCTGTCTGCGGATATCCTCCAGATTATAAAGAGTCTCTCGCAGATTATTCCTTTTGACCCAGCTCATCACAAAAAAGCGATAATATTGCTCTAAGAAATGTCGATATGTATCCAATGAAAAACTAAGGTTTAGAGACTTATAGACATCCCGTAGTTCTTTTTCATAGTTATTCAGTCTAGTCTGCACTACGGCGGCTACTTGGGTGGATTGTTGGGCGAGTTGCTTCATCTGAAAGCCTGACATCATACCACGATGTTGCTTTGGTCGATTCATATATCGATAGAGCTGATTGAGAATAGACTCTAGGTTGAGTACTGCGGCACGGGCATACTCCCCAGCTTGCATAGCTTCTGACATATCGTTAAGTTGAAATTTCAAAAGCTTCAACTGGGTATCATACTTATTGATCGTTTGGCTTACTACTCCTGGCCTTCCTTTGAGATAAAATTCCTTCTTTTTGATCAATGAGCCAAGCTCCGCATCTACGGATATTTGAGATGACTTTTTCTCATGTAATAGTTCAGCTTCATACTGGACAATTTCTATTTGGTCCACTACTGCATTATATTGATATACGGCGTCTAGGTATTCTTGTTTTTCTTTTTCAAGCTCTTCGGCTGTAGAACCCATAATATTGGTAAATATCTTTTTGATGCTTATGGACTCCAATCTCTCAACGTCTTTCTTTTCATCCAGCATTTTTTGCTCACTTGTCTTGAGACCTTGCTTTAGAGAGTCAAGTTCTTCTGAGATTTCGAGAATTCTTTTCTGAAGTTTTTGTTGTAGATTTTGCTCCTCTAGGAGTTCTAAAATCCGTAAATCTAGCGATTCTAAATTCATATAATTCTACAGTGATTCTTTGGTTGGATATTCTATATGATCGCGATATCCTGAGAAAGGTATCTTGAGTAGAGAGCCAATCTTGCCAGCCTCTTCTTGTTTCATATATGTATCTACGCCGTACACAAGTTTTTCATTATCCACTTCGATGTATGTCCCGAATATACGATCCCAGAAAGAAAATATATTACCATAATTCATATCGCTATAAGGCTGTCTATAGTGGTGATGAACACGATGCATATTCGGTGTACATACGATAAGCTTCATGGCATTATCTAGCCAAAGTGGCATTCTGAGATTGGAATGATTCCATTGAGATAATACCACAGATAAGGACTGATATAAAAAAATCAACCACATAGGAGCACCAACAATTAGTACGGCGATACAGGTGAACACAAATCTGATAACACTTTCTCCTGGATGATGTCTATTTGCTGTAGTGGTATCTACATTTTGATCGGTATGGTGAATTACATGAAATTGCCACATCCACTTGACATGATGCTCTGTCCAATGTGCAAACCAAGCTCCTATTAGATCTAAAAGCAAAAGCCCAATAATCAAAGTTAGCCATATCGGAGCACTCAACCACTGCACGATGCCTATGCCATTAGCCACTACCCACTGGCTTGTGCCTACTAGTATGAATGCCATCCCAAAATTAACCAATATGGTGGTGATGGTAAAGAATACATTCGTACCAGTATGTTTTGCTTTATTGTATTTTGTGGTAAAAAGTGGGGCTGCATTTTCAATAAGAAAAAAAATGGTCAAACCACCTACTAATACAAGAGACCTATGCGTAGAGGGCATTTCAGAAAAGTAATTGATGATGCTATCCATATCATATCGATTTTGACCTAAGTTAGGAGTTTTATGCGACTAGTATTAAAGGCAATTATAAAATTTTGTTTTGTTTTCCGTATTTTGATGATTGCAAATCTAAAGTCATGAAACGAAGACCATTTCTTAAAAACACCGCGGCTCTATCAGTAGGAGCCTTACTATCGCTCAAGTGTAAGGCCGAAAAAATGAAAGAAAAACAGGGTGTAGGAGATTTTGGACTACAACTATGGTCGGTACGTGATGCTATGAGTAAAGACGCCAAAGGAACTTTACAAACCTTAGCGAAAATCGGCTACACTGACGTCGAATGTGCTGGCTATAGCAACGGTACTTTCTATGGAATGGCAAAGGAAGAGTATAAAAAACTGTTGGGCGATACTGGACTCAAACAGATGAGTGGTCATACACATACGGGATTTAACCGTGGTGATGATGCAACCCATCATATGAACGATCGCTGGGAGCAAGTATGTGAGCATGCAGCTTTTATGGGTCAAAAATCAATAGTCTGCGGCTACTTTTTTGAAGATGAACGCAAGACGATAGACGATTATAAGCGCTTTGCAGAGCTGTTTAATCGTTGTGGTGAAAAAGCCAAAGAGTATGGTCTATCTTTTGGTCACCACAATCACGATTTTGAATTCGAAATGTTAGATGGTCAGATACCATACGATATATTATTGTCAGAGACTGATCCAGATAAAGTTATGTTTGAGTTAGACCTCTACTGGATCAGAAAGGGTAATGCGGACTATAAGGAATACTTCAAAAAACATGCTGGACGCTTTCCGGTATGGCATGTCAAAGATATGGATGATACCGAAGAGCAGTTTTTTGCAGAGGTAGGAAGTGGAGTCATTGATTGGGGTGATGTATTTGCTCATCAAAAACAATCAGGTATGCAGTATTTTTATGTAGAGCAAGATGCATTCAAGTCAGGAGATCCTATAGCTAGTGTGACTAAAAGCCATGATTACTTGAAAACACTTGAGGTTTGATAGATTAAGTTTCAAGGTTTCAAGGCGTTATTTGGGCTGCTGGGCAATCAAAGAGGAGATTATAAGTTCATCAAGTCGAGTATCGTGGTTTGGATTAGTTAAAACCGAAAATAATACTAAAAAAATCCCTGTTTTCAATGCTCTCCATGCTTCAAAATAGTTGTATCGCTTTGCTCTATATGACGAATCGCTAATAGAGTCCTGGAATCAGTTTAGCAGTGTTTTGTACATAGTCTTTATAAGCTTTCTTATCCCCATATTTCTTTTCATGACCATCGATTACCAAGGGTATTCCACTTATGGAGGTAAGTAGTGTTATAATCCATACAGGACTGAGTAAGGCTAAATATGCCCAACCATGTAACCAATTTAAAGCACAAATAAATATACCTACCCAAAATAGGATTTCGCCAGAATAATTTGGAAACCTAACGATACGATAAAGTCCAGATTTGATAAGTGTATCCTGATTGTTGCGATCAGCTTTATATCTTGATTTTTGAATGTCGGCAACGGTTTCTGTCAATATGCCAACAGTGCTTATAAAACCACCCAAATATACGAGCCAGCTCATCTCCATAGATGATCCTTTTACCATAAAGATCATGGGTAAAGCTATGATGAGAATACTTATGGTCTGTAATATCCAAAACTTCATGAATGAGAAAAAACCTGGGCGCATTTCATCAAATCGCTTATCGACACCTATCTTATGAATACGCATAAATAAATATCCTCCTAGTCGCAATGCCCAGATTATAATAAGAATAGGAATCCACCATTTCAACGTAGGGAACGGAAGGGCAGTCCAAATAAGATATAATGCAACAGCTATGAAACTAAGGGAGTACGTAATATCTGTAAACTTATCCGTCTGTAAGCTCCATGCAAATATGAATGATCCAAAGTTTAATGCTAGTACGATCAGAAAACACGGTATGAATAATTCCCACATGAGAGCATAACATACGGTAAATCAATGTGTTGAGTGCTTAAGTGACTTTCTTTAAAATATTAGCTTGCCAAGGCCTAAGATTCGATTCGATGTACTCCTCATAATTAGAAAAAATAGATACGTAACTACCTAAATCCATCGGAATTATGACTGTTTCATCGCTAAAATTAAGGGCAATGAGGTAAGAATCATGTTCATCTTTCCTTTCGAAAATATATAATTGCTCATGATCAGGAAGCAAATCATCAAAACTACCAAGGACGAAAGTAGGATTAGCTTTTCGCAGTGCGATGAGTTTTTTATAAAACTTTAAGATTGATTTATCTGAGGATTGGTCAGCTTCTACATTGATAGAGCTATAGTTAGGATTAACCTTGATCCATGGTGTACCACTTGTAAATCCTCCATGCTCAGAATCATTCCATTGGATCGGGGTACGTACATTATCTCTACCTTGGATATGTATGCGTCGCATCACGTCACCCATATCGGCATTATTGGCAAGAGATTCTTCCCAATAATGTATAGTTTCGATATCTCTATAGTCTTCGATGCTTTCAAAAGCAACATTGGTCATGCCTATTTCGCTACCTTGATAGATGCAAGGAGTACCTTTCATAGTCAGTAAGAACGTCGCTAATAGTGTTGCTGCTTCGTATCTATAATTATCGTCATTACCAAAACGACTGACCATACGTGGAAAATCATGATTGTCTAAGAAAATATTATTCCATCCTTGATCACCCACGGCTTCATCCCACTCTCTAAATAGTTTTTTGAAATCTTCTAAATTGATCTCTTGTTTATCAAACTTACCACCAGGGCCATTATCCATAAACATAAGCTCTAGCTGAAAGAGCATATTCAGCTCATTGCGATCTTTACCAATATATAGATTCGCTAATTCCTTCGTAATACCAGGACCTTCTCCCACGGTCATGATATCGTATTTAGATAGGACCTCACGATTCATCTCTTGGAGAAACTCATGAATTCTTGGGCCATTTGCATTGTAATTATTTACTTGATACATGAGGTTATCTACTGGCGTATCAGCATATTCTAAGCGTTTGGATATTAGAGAGATGACATCCATTCTGAAACCATCGACGCCCATATCAAGCCAATAACGCATCATCGAGTATACCTCTTCTCTTACTTTGGGGTTTTCCCAGTTGAGATCCGGTTGTTTAACAGTAAAGAGATGGTGATACCACTGATCGGTATGCTCATCATATTCCCATGCTGGTCCGCCAAAAAAAGCCTGCCAGTTATTTGGTGGTCCTCCATGTTTACCATCTTTCCAGATGTAATAATCTCGATATGGATTGTCTTTAGATTTTCTAGATTCTTCAAACCACCGATGCTCATCAGATGAGTGGTTGACTACTAGATCCATAATGAGTCGTATACCTCGATCATGCAACTGGGAGAGTAGCTCTTGGAAGTCATCCATAGTACCAAACTCAGGGTGAATCTTATAATAATCGCTGATGTCATAGCCATTGTCATCATTGGGAGACTCATACACGGGTCCTAGCCAGATGAGATCTACGCCAAGATCAGCGATATAATCAATCTTTTCTATAATGCCGCAGATATCTCCTATACCATCACCGTTACTATCCTTAAATGATCTTGGATAGATCTGATACATGATTGCATTTTTCCACCAGTTGGTATTCATGAATATATATTTCGGGTTTAGTAAAGGGAAAATAAAATCAAGGCACCTGCTCACCTGTAGCAGCAGTCCATATATCAAACCACTGTTCGTCAGAGATTTGTACATTCGAGCTAGCGATTGCTTTTTCTAGCCTTTCTATTTTGGTAGTACCGAGTACAGGGATAATATTTGCGGGATGATGATTTAAAAATATTAAAGCCAATTCATCGAGTTCCCAGCCATACTTTTTGGCTACATCTTGGAGTCTTGACCTCAACGTTACTAAATCGTATTCCTTTGACTTCTGAAACATCTTTGCACCACCCAAAGGCGACCAAGCCATAGGTTTTATTTTGTGCTGTATACATTGATCGAGTTGACCATTGAGCATAGCCGATCGCTCTAGTACTGAAATTTCTATTTGGTTAGTTGCAAGTGGAGTATAGCTATTGAGCATTTCAAACTGGCTAGTCGTAAAGTTGGAAACGCCAAAGTGTTTGACCTTACCACTGGATTTTAGCTTTTCGATACAGTGAGCAATGACTTCTGGATTCATCAATGGACTAGGCCTATGGATGAGCAATAGATCTAGATAATCGACGTGAAGTTTTTTCAGGCTTGTCTCGACCGACCAAGTGATATATGCATCTGTGGTTTGATATGATTTGAGATTGTAGTCTCGTTCGGTACAGGGATATTTTATTCCGCATTTAGTGACGATTTGGATCTCTTCTCTTGAGATAGACATATCCCTCCAGGCAGCTCCCCAATCTCTCTCCGTGGTATACCCACCGTATATATCGGCATGATCAAACGTTGTGACGCCAAGTGATACGCATTTATCTATTTGGTTTTGGATCTGACTTGTATTCATTTTAGCACCCCAATCACCCCATGTCATGACACCAGCTACAATGGCTGAAATTTCTGGTCCTACTTCTGCTAGTTTTACTTTCATCTTGCTAAACTAATGTATTCGTTTTTTAAACTTTAAAATTGAGATCCTCTAATGCCATATTGATTAAATTTGACTCAAAGCCTTTAGAGGTGGCATGTTTATATAGCTTAGATCGCAGATCCCACTGATTGACAAACTTTTTAGAAGCTCTATACTTTGATAAAGTATTTTTTAATACCTGATAGTATTCCTCATCATCTATTTCTGTCATTCCTTTCCGGATGCAATAAGCGGATATTTTTCTAAGCTTTAGATTTTGCAGGATCTTGTTTTTACCCCATCGCTTCATTCTAAATTTTCCACGTACATATGATCTAGCATACCGCTCTTCGTCCAGATATTTTTCTTGGATAAGATCGGTCATCACATCTTCGAGATCATGGCCATATACACCTAGTTCTATGAGTTTAGATCGTACTTCTTCATGACAACGATCCTGATATGAACAGTAATATTGTAGCTTTGCCAAGGCTTCTTCCTTAGTTATATATGGTTTGTGTGACTTTTTAGACATGTATAGCGTTCAAAGGTATAGAAGCTTTTAATAATTTTTGAAAAACAATCATAACTACATCCAAAATGGAAGAAAAATCAGAACAATTAGCAGGGTATATGCAGAAGGTAGCGGATATGGCTATTGAATATGCTCCTCGCGTATTGATGGCCATCATTACACTACTTATCGGTTTATGGATTATTGGCAGAATCATCAAATTCTTAGAGAAGGTCATGGCCAACCGAGGTATGGATGTTTCTCTTCGTAAATTTCTTGGCTCATTACTAGGCATTGCTCTCAAGGTTATGTTACTTTTCTCAGTGGCTGGGCAATTTGGGGTAGATACCACCTCATTTATAGCCATCATAGGTGCCCTCATGGTAGGTATTGGTATGGCTCTTAATGGTAGTATTGGCCATCTTGCAAGTGGAGTGATGTTGATGATATTCAAACCCTTTAAAGTAGGAGATCTTGTCACGATAGGTGGTGGACATACAGGCACTGTGGAGGCTATTAATGCATTCAATACTGCTTTAGCTACTTTAGATAATAAGCGGATATATGTAGCCAATAGTAATGTCACGGGTAATACGATTACCAATATATCAGGTCAAGGAGTCGTAGGTGTAGAGCTTACTTTTGGCATAGGATATAATGATAGTATTGATAAGGCCCGTGAGATCATTTTACAGGTAGGGAAAGAATGCCCTCATATAATCGATGAACCTATACAGGGAGTCGTAGTAGCAGAGCTTGGTGATAGCTCTGTAAATTTAGCTACAAGACCATTCTGTAAAAGTGAGCATTACTGGGATGTCATGTTCTATATGCAAGAAAATGTAAAAAAAGCATTTGATACTCAAGGAGTAGGTATACCGTATCCTACAATGGATATCAATATGATACAGAATAACTAATACCATTTCATAATATAAACGGTATAAAATAACCAGAAGCTCAGATCATTTAATGTGATCTGAGCTTCTCATTTATGAGGTTTACGGAAGCATTTCTGGTATGATTATAGATCTGTATGCCCAGCTCTTTGGCAGGTACTAGGTTTTCATAGATATCATCGATAAATAGAGTTTCTTCTGCTTGAAGCTGGTGATCAGCAAGTATAGTTTCAAAAATTCTGTGATCGGGTTTGCGCAAGCCCATGATATGGGAGTAATATGTCTGAGTGAAAAATCGATGATCAAAATCATTGATATCATATACATCTCTGATATGTTTCATGACCGCTTCTATGTGCAGTGCATTAGTATTACTCATCAAAAATGTGTTGTACTTTTTTTTGATCTCAGCCAAGAAAGTCAAGTTTTCTGCAGGCATGGGTAATAGCATAGCATTCCATGCTTTTATGATATCGTATGCTTGTATGTTTTTACCATAATCGTGCTGAAGGTTCCAGATGAAAGTCTCCGTATTGATCACTCCTTTTTCGTAATCATAGAATACGTCAAGCTGTTGTTGTGTCAGCTTATCGAATGAAAAATCTATACCAAATAAGTTCGAGAAGGCTCTGAGGGTTATGCGATAATCTACATGTATCAGTATGCCACCGAAGTCAAAAATGATATTTTTAATCATTTAGCATTTTTTGACATGTAGTCTACGGTAAGTTGTACCAATGACTTTACTCCTAGTTTCATCCCGGATTCATCTATTTCAAAGGTAGGGCTATGGTGGCTAGTGGCATTTTCTGGTTTTATATCAGAGCTACGACCACCTACAAAATAGTATAGAGAAGGGACTTCATTGGCAAAAAAAGCAAAGTCTTCGCCACCCGTCACGGCGGGTACCACATGCACATTTTCCTCTCCCGCAGCTGTGTATAAAGATGAAATCATCTCTCGAGTCAATTCTGGGCTATTGAAAGTCACAGGGCAGTAGGGTTGTATCTCGACCTCTGCTGTAGCTCCTTGAGCAATGGCTATATGCTCCGCGGTATGTTTGATTTTTTCGTGTATCATAGCCTGCATGTCTTTGTCCAAAGTCCTGATCGTACCGATCATTTCTACTTCGCTTGGTATGATATTATTACGTACCCCACCATTGATCATGCCAACGGTAATGACTGCGGCATCTTTTGTAAGTTCTGTCTGTCTACTGATGATAGTCTGTAGTCCCATGATGATCTGTGCAGATGTTACTATAGGATCTACTCCCGACCAAGGCCTAGATCCATGAGCTTGTTTTCCCTTTACCTTGATCACAAATCGATCTGATGCTGCCATGAGTCCACCTACACGATAGTTAATATGTCCTACCTCGGTGATCGAACTTATATGCTGACCAAAAAAAACATCGATCCCATACTTGTCGATAATCCCTTCTTTAATCATAAGTTTTGCTCCACCTTCTTCACCAGGAGGAGCACCTTCTTCTGCAGGTTGAAAAACAAATACCACCGTTCCTTGAAGTTCATTTTTCATATCCACCAAGATCTTAGCTGCTCCCAAAAGCATAGAAACATGAGTATCATGACCACAAGCATGCATGACGCCTACTTCGTTTCCGAGGTAATTAGTTTTTTCTTTTGAGGCAAAGGGTAGATCTACAGCTTCTATTACAGGTAAACCATCAATATCAGCACGGAGACCTACGGTGGGTCCCGGTTTGCCTCCTTTCAATACGGCAACTACTCCTGTTTTAGCAATACCTTCATCGACTTTTAGCCCCATACTTTTGAGTATTTTGGCAATTTTTTTAGCGGTTTCAAACTCTCTATTACTGAGCTCTGGGTATTGATGAAAATCTCTCCGCCATTCTATGACTTGTGATTCAATATCATCAGCTGCTTCAGCAATATTGGTCTGAGACCAGAGAGGAGATAGACCTATTAAGAGTAATAAAAGAGTGGTAATGTGTTTCATAGTAATTGTAAATTATAAAAACAAGATGACATTTGCGTTGTAAAATGTCATGGAGCATAATTTATAGCCTTATCCTCAAGCTAATTATCGTTCTTTATACAATATTCAACGTTTGTAATGGTTAGTACTTCTATGTTTGAAAAAGCTACTCTCTTTTGGTTGTCGATTTTTTTTTCGGCCTTTTTCTTGAGTGATCTTGGGGCTCAGAGTAATATTCCAATAGGTGCATGGAAATCATACCTGCCTTACCAAAAAGGAGTAAAAATTACTCAAAGTGATACCAAAATCATCTATGCTACTGATTGGTCTTTGTTTACAATAGATAAGGACGATGAGAGCGTAGATTTCTTATCGAAGGTAGAAGGACTATCAGATGTAGGAATTAGTCTAATTCAGTATGATAGTTTCAATGATCAGCTATTCGTTATTTACGACAATAGTAATATTGATATAGTCAAAGGTGATCAGATCATCAATGTCACAGATTTACTTAATAATGATAACATTGTAGGAGATCGATCGGTAGAAGACATTCATATAGCCAATGCTCAGTTTTGCTATTTGGCTACAGCCTTTGGTATTGTAGAATATGACTTACAAGCTCTAGAGTTTGGGTTTACATCATTTACCGATGTACGGGTATATGACATTACTACAGCGGCAGGATATATCTATGCTGCTACTGATGATGGCGTATACTATAATAATCTTGATGGTACGATCAATCTTGCAGATTTTAGTACTTGGAGTTTATTGGATGAGACATTTGGATTGCCTGTATTGTATGAAAGCCAGGTAATAGGAGCTCGTGGAGACATGGTGTATATAGCGACTGTAGATAGTCTATACTTTGGTAATCAGAGCGGATTTGAAGTACTAATAGAAACCCCAGAAGGTTTTAACCCGGAGTTTTTAAAAACGGAGCAGGGCATCGTAATGTATGGTATGAGGGATGATGGTACTTCTAGTCAGGTGTTATTTATCGATGATGACAATGAGATCATTGAGTCAGCAGGAGGATGTATCAATAGACTCAGAGATGCCTCTATAGATGATAAAATGCAAGTATGGTATGGTGATGAATGGAGAGGTATAAGACGTAGTAATACGATAGGAGGAGATTGCACAAGATTCAGTTACAGTAGTCCGCTTACACAAGAAGGTACAGAAATTGACTTTAAAGGCTCCAATGTTTACATTGCCTCTGGTGGGGCTTCAGAGTCATACGGATATACATTCACTAGAAATGGATTTTATGCTTTTGAAAATGGAGAATGGTCCACGTATAATCAAGACAATGTAGGGCTGATCGACCAAGAAGAAATTATCAACCTGTACACTCTAGCGGCTCATCCTTCACAAGACAAATTATATGTAGGTAGTTTTTGGAATGGTATCCTTGAAAGAGATCTTATTTCTGGAGATTTTACGCATTGGAATGCTGAAAACTCTTCCCTAGATTTTGACCTTGGTGATCAGTCACGGATAAAGGTAACTAGTATGGAATTTGATAATGAGGATAATCTCTGGGTAGGCAATTTTGGTGCTGATCAGCCACTTTCTGTGTTGACGCCAGAGGGTAATTGGTTTTCATTCAGTACAGGCTCCAATAGAAATATTATCGATCTGGCTATCGATCCGTTTGGATATAAGTGGATGGTAACATTAGGTAGCTCTGGTGGTCTATACATTTATGACGATAATGGTACCATCAATGACCCTACCGATGACCGTACTAGGTTACTCAATACAAGCAATAGTACCATCAGTACTAGTCAAGTAAATTGCGTAGCAGTTGATCTAGATGGTGATGTATGGCTAGGTACTGCGGAGGGTCCGATCGTATTTGAGTGTGGATCAGGATCATTTGATCTCTCTGGTTGCGAGGGTACCAGACGTAAAGTTTTAGAAGGTAATGATCTAGGCAATTTATTGATCACTGAGGATATACGCTGTATTGCAGTTGATGGTGCCAATAGAAAATGGTTTGGTACTCGTAAAGGCATATTCGTACAAAGTGCCGATGGCGAAACGCAAGTATTACGTTTCGATGAAAATAATTCACCACTTTTTGATGACAATGTTATCGATATGGCATTTAATGGGGAGACTGGGGAGATGTTTATACTTAGCGACAGAGGATTACAGTCATACAGAACGGATGCATCTGATCCAGAGCGAAGACACCTAGAAGAGAATATATATGCATTTCCCAATCCTGTAAGGCCAGATTATCAAGGGCCCATCGCTATCAAAGGACTAGTAGAAAATGCCGATGTGAAAATTACGGATATTAATGGAAAGCTTATCTATGAGACTATCGCCAATGGTGGTCAGGCTATATGGGATGGTAATGATTACACGGGTAGAAGAGCTGCCTCAGGTGTTTATTTAGTATTTAGCTCAAGTAGAGATAATTTTGCAGATCCTGATGCTTTTGTTACGAAAATTATGCTTGTAAAATAACTAGCTGTTGTTCAAAAGGCTACTATAAAGATCCTCATACATCGGGCGTATGGCATCAATGTTAAATTGTTGAGCTCTATTCAGAGCAGCACTTCTAAATTGTTGATGTTTTTTATCATCGGTCAATACCTCTAAAGCACGTGCAGTCATATTTGCCACATCTCCGACATCACATAAAAAGCCAGTTTCGCCTTGAATATTTACTTCAGGTAAACCACCAATATTGGTTGAAAGTACAGGCACTTCACAAGCCATAGCCTCCAATGCCGAAAGACCAAAACTTTCATTTTGAGAAGGAATAATAAAAAGATCGCTCACTGCTAGTAGCTCAGCAACGGCATGTTGTTTCCCCAAAAACCTTACGTCTCCATATATCCCTTTTGATCTGCATATTTCTTCCATATCTGGTCGTTCGGGGCCATCACCGATGAGCAGTAATTTGGAAGGTAATTTTTTTCTTACTCGATCAAATACTTCGATCACATCTTGCACTCGTTTTACTTTTCTGAAATTGGAAGTATGAGTCAGTATACGCTCTCCTTGAGGAGCAATGGCTTTTTTGAAATGATCTTGATTGGTTCTTTTAAATTGGTTAAAATCTATAAAGTTGGGTATAACCTTAATATCAGTTGATATTTCAAAATGCGCCAATGTCTCTTGTTTGAGATGTTCTGATACTGCAGTCACACCATCAGAGCTATTGATACTAAACTCCACCACAGGAGCAAAGCTCTTATCATTACCTACAAGAGTAATATCAGTACCATGAAGGGTCGTGACCACGGGTAGATGTATACCTTTAGCGGCAAGTACTGACTTAGTCATAAATGCAACAGCGGCATGAGGTATCGCGTAATGAACGTGTAGTAAATCAAGTTTTTCATATCTCACTACATCTACGAGTTTGCTGGCTAGTGCCGTCTCATAAGGGCTATATTCAAACAAGGGGTATTTCATAGAAGACACCTCATGAAAATATATGTTATCATAAAATTCATTGAGCCGTGCTGGTCGTCGATACGTAATAAAATGAACTTTATGTCCATTTTTGGCAAGTGCTATCCCCAATTCTGTAGCCACCACACCACTACCGCCAAAAGTAGGGTAACATACTATACCTATATTCATTGTTCTGTTTTGATGCCGAAAATAGAATTAAAAAAACACTTTACTAAAGGCTTCAAGCGCATGTCAAATTTATTTCTATTTTCGTTTAGTAAGTTCGAGGACTAAAGTTTATTAGGTAGTCCTTTAATACAATTACCACAACAATTGTGGCTTAGTCTTGTTCTTACATCACTCTAAAGCATTTGTAGTCATACGGACAATGGTAGTATACTCAATAAAAGATATCGAAAAACTCTCCGGAGTGAAAGCACATACTATCCGTATGTGGGAACGTCGATATGGAGTAATCCAGCCAAAACGTACGAGTAAAAATATTAGATACTACGATGACGATGACCTCAAGCTTATATTGAATATAGCTCTGCTCAATCGTAGCGGAATCAAAATTTCCCATATATCAAGTATGGAGCCTCAGGAGATTATAGACAAAGTCTCTGAGATCACGGAGGTGGATAGCATGTTTGAGTCTGAATTAGACGCCCTGACCCTTTCCATTTTAGAAATGGAAGAAGATAAATTTGTACGTATTCTCAATAAAAAAATAGAAAGTTTAGGATTTGAAAATACAATGAATGAGGTTATTTATCCTTTGTTGGATAAGTTGAGCACCATGTGGATAGCAGGTAGTATCAAGGGTGCTCATGAGCATTTTGTAAGTAATATCATCAGACGTAAGATTATCAAAGCAATCGAAGACGAATCAGCTACCGAGCAAAGACAAGATATGAAGTGTCTGATATTTTTGCCGGAAAATGAAAACCATGAGTTGAGTCTTCTTTTCTTACATTACATATTGAAAAAAATAGGTCTACGTACCATAAGTCTAGGTTTTGGTATCCCAGTGATGGATGCTTTAGAAGCATATAATATCTATAAGCCAGACTTTGTGTTTAGTATCATTAACGATAGCTATGCAGAGGAACCCATTCAGGAGTTTATAGATATTATGGCACCCAATATGCCAGAAGCACAATTGATACTTTCAGGATATCAGACGATAAAACAACGCTTTAAATTACCGCCAAACTGTAAGGTTATAAAAGGAATAAGCGAAGTAAAGCAACTTTTTCAGCGGGTTGCGAGTTAATTACATATCCGATTAGTATTCTAATGCTGGAAGTCCGATTTCTCGGTATCCAGTCCCCCAAATTTTATTTTATCAAACCAACATCATTTAAAAAATTTATTTTATGAAATTATTTTTGAACGTACTAAGTACAATGTTATTTGTAAGTCTGATTTTTTCTTGTAAGTCAGATGTCAAAAAAGCTGAAACATCCGCAGCAGCAGAGGTGTCAAAAGCTACTGGTAAAGAGTATACCGTAGATACAGGATCAAGTAAAATTTTGTGGGAAGGCTCTAAAGTAGCCGGTACCCATGCAGGTGATATGAAATTGTCTTCAGGAGCTGTGACTGTAAGTGATGGTAAAGTTACAGGTGGAAATTTCATTATTGATATGACTAGTATCAATGTTACTGATCTAGAAGGTGATAAAAAAGCATATCTCGAGGGACACCTTAAAGGATCAGCTGATGATAATGCAGATGACTTTTTTAACGTAAATAAATATCCTACATCTTCTTTTGAAATCACTAAGGTGACTGATGTAGATGGTGATCCAGCAGCTAATTATTTAGTATATGGTAACCTCACTTTAAAAGATGTAACTAAGCAGATAGGTTTTAGAGCACAGATCGATATAGATGCAAAAGGAGTTTCTGTGAAGACGCCTAAATTTGGTATTGACCGCACAGAATGGGGTATCAAGTATGGCAGCGATAAGTTTTTTGATAACCTCGCAGATAAGGCTATTAATGATAAGATGGAAATAGCAATAGAGCTTATGGCCAAATAGTAAAGAGCCTAATACTAGTGTACGAAAAGGGTCTTTGAGTTTTGCTCAAAGACCCTTTTGCATTGGTAAACAATAATTTATAAATTAAATATTATCCTTATATTTGTATCGTTAGATTTTTGATAAATAATTTGAAATGAAGAAAACTGCTACATTTATAGGCTTATTATTGTTGATATTCGGTACGTTGCAAGCTCAGAATTATGAGGAGGATGTTCGTCGTTTTTATGGTGGAGCCCAGGTGGGGTTTAATCTTCCAGCGATAGTCAACCAAAATAATTATGGATATAGTGAGCTTGACTATATGGTCAAGACATCCATGAGCTTTGGGGTTCATGCTGGTCTAGATATTCATAATAAACATATGATTCAGCTAGGCATACAATATACTCAGTTGGGTCAAGATTATAAAGATGTCATCGGTAATGTAGATAATGAAAAGCAAGTAGATCTAGGATACCTACATATACCTGTCACATATAAGTGGGGTCTTGATGATGAGAGAGGATTTGCATATGATAAGCTTAATAAATATCTTTTAGGCGGTGTACAGCTGGGCTTATTGACCTCCGCTGATAATTCATGGTTTATAGAAGGTGGAGAGGTTGAGTTATTTGATTTTATCAATCAGAATGGATTTAATGAAAACTACGGTCAGATCATAGAAGAGCAATCAGCTTTCAGTGATGATAAAGACTTGTATAGGTCTATTGATGTTAATATACTTTTTGGTGGTGGTTTTCAATATTTCAAAACAGAAACGCTACAGTTTTATTTTGAATTTGTAGGTGGTATCGGAGTGATGGATATCAATGCACAAGATTGGAGATATATCAACAATAAGGGAGTGTATAAGGCCTCGTTGAATGCATTTGGATCTCTCAGGGTAGGCGTCAATTATTATCTCAAAAATGCTTTTTAAGAAACTTTAAGGAGTGGGTATAGTCTAGCTAGCGGAAGCTTTTACTTTCGCTTGCTGATATCGGATATGTAGTATATGTGCTGTGGCGATAGTCAAACCCCCAACTATCGAGCATAGTACTTCTATCGGGAAAGGTATAAATCGCCCTATGATAATAGTACAGAAACCAAGTATTGCGACCCACAAAAATGTAGCATTGTTATCCTTTTTATAAGTGTTCCAAAATGACTTATAGATAAAATATGCTGCTAGGATCAATATGATATTATCAAAGGTATGATCATGGCCAAACCATCCATTACCTACACTAAGTGCTGCAAGTATGGGTAAAGCTGCACAATGTATAGCACAAGCAATAGAAGCAAGCATGCCTAGTATGTCTGTATATTTTCCTTGACGTTTACTCATTGAGGTTGCAAATATACCTACAAAACTGATTATTTGCAACATTGTTGCACTGGATGCACGTTAAGTAACTCTATTTATCCAATACGATTTCTATTAGTTCAGATTGTTTGAGGTCAGATTTGAGCAAGAGACGTTCTTTATTACCAGCATATTTATACTCTAGAGCGATGGTTGCAGGAGGTCTTTTTCCTACGTCGTCGGCATGTAATAATAAAAAATTCTTCCCTTCTTGATTCAGTATGAAGTTCAACTTTATAGGTTTATCACTTATACTTTCTTTCTCTAGCACCCAGTCGCCATTGAAGTTAAGAGATATGATATCATCATCTTGTATCATATTATCATAGACTTTGATTTCAATCATATTTGTATCTGCTTTGATGATATGATCTGCTTCTCTTATTTCTCTTGATTTTAGCTCACGAGGTAGTAATGTGATTTTAGAGTCTGTACTTGCTATAGAGCCCAGTTCATTTAGTTTTTTAGGATAGATGACTTTAAAATAATGTGGGACTTCTATAAAATATGGAACATCCCATTGCTGCTCTTCGATCATTTTATTTATCTCAAATACATAACCATTACCATAACGATTATACTTATTGATGATGTCACTATTGTGATAAAAGTAAAATTTACCATATAGCTTATACTCGGGATCTACCTCAGCAGTCTTATAAAATCTATTACCACTTTCTACTACTTCTTTTGATCTACTCATGATACTCTCTAGCCTTCTTTTGGCATTGATGCGAGTACTTGCCTTTATTTGAGTAAAGTCATTTACACTTTCTGTATAGCTGTCTAAAAGTTGAGCTATATCGCCGTCTCGTTTTTCTCTTATACCTTGTAATAATTTCCAGTTAGTATCATGCAGATAAGATAGGCTATAGTACAGTTCTTTATCTATGGTAGAGTTACTTCTAGCGGCTAGATATATAGGGTCTAGCTTACGTTTTAGTTGCTTTGTCAATGCCCAAAACTCGTCATACAGACTTACCCCTTTCTCTAGCTGGTCATATACGGCTCCCAGTTGGACACGATCCGTGAGATCACTGTTATTGATTGTAGTTTCTAGATCAAATCGCAGCTTGTTTACCTCCGTACAGATATCTTTCATTTCGGATATGATACCGAATAGATTACTGGATAGCTCATTAGGTAGATTTCTGCTATTTAACTTAGCGCTATTGTACCACTCTGTAGGTGTCTTATCATAAAACCAATGATCAGGATCTTCAAATATATTAAATTGAATATCGCGGTTGCTGTAAAAATTGATTTGCTGCCCGTCTAGATCTACATACTTATTGATATCCTGATTAAAGTTTTCGAGTAGTCGGTGTACGATGAGCAGACCATGTATAGATTCGTTGGTAAACTGTACATAATTATTAACAGCTTCTATTTGAGGATTTGACTGCTGAGCCTGGCTGGTATTGATCAGAAAACCAAGACCAAATAATAAGACTATTGAGATATATCGAGACATGTGTATCTACATTTTACTGTAAAAATAGCGAAATAATATATATGACTTTATCATATACGTAAAGCACTTCATTTATAGTCAAGACGCTTCACTTCACATGACGTATCAAATCAGATAGGACTTAACATAACCTTATACAAATTCACTACCACCACGCTCGGGCAAACCAAACTTAGATTTAAGTTTTTCCAAGTGTTGGGTATCTACCCACTCCTCCGAATACCCACAATGATTACAGACGAATCTAATAACGGGAATAGTCTTGAAAGAATTATAATAAATTTTATTGGGCCGGCTGTTCCAATTATTACCTCCCTCCAGTTTACTCAAGTCGGTAGAGCTACATTTAGGGCATTGATGAGTATTTTTCATAGCTAGGATGTTGAAGTCATTTAGGTATTACCATACATATGGAGGTCAAATTAACTGATAAATTACAAATGCAGCTTATTATCTTAGTCAAGTGAAAAAACTTGCCTTTTCCTTACTTTCCCTCTTTTTAGGATATCAAACTTACAAACTTGTTTTTTTCTTACTATCCGTAAATTTAGAAATGGGACTAGCGACTTCCATTGTCTTTGCAGTCTTGATCAACTTATTTGCTACCGGAATTTTTGCATTTGTAGGTTTTGTTTTTCCTACTCATAAGGTCATAGGCTCTAGTTATTATAAGATTTACAATATTGATGGTTTACAGAAAGCCTATCGATTGATGAATGTCGAGTTATTTAGAAAATACCTCTTGATAGCCATCTGGGGGAAGGATCAAAATAGAAAGCATTTTTTTGATGGCACAAGGGCTGGTATTCAAAAACTGATCTATATGACTAAGCAATCCGAAATTGGTCATGTACTGGCACTCTTGCTTATTACGATGTTATGCTTAGTAATGATGGTTAAAGGATATTGGGTCTTGATCATTATTACCATGATGATCAACATAGTTTTCAATCTTTATCCAGTGATATTACAGCGATACCACCGCATGCGAATCGCGAGATTGATAGAGAGGTCTTCAAAATAATTTACCTACCCACATGCACCAGTAGTACTGAAATATCAGACGGAGATACTCCACTTATTCGGCTTGCTTGACCTATAGTAGCGGGTCTTATTTGTGTCAGCTTTTCTCTTGATTCTGCTGATAGAGATAGTATTTGGTGGTAGTCCATATCATTTTTGAGCTTTACGGTTTCTAGGCGATTCATTTTATCTACCATTTCCTGCTCTTTCTGTATATAGCCACTATACTTGAGCTCTACTTCGGCTATCTGTAAAGTTTCTGTGTCATATTTAGATAATCCTTTTTTTGCCTCGGGCAAGATATCCATCAATGCCATAAGACTCATGTGAGGCCTACTCAGTATGCTATTTAGTTTTTGCTTTTGCTTGAGTGGCGCCGATCCCTGCTCTTGTAGATACCCATTGATAGTATCAGGAGATACGCTGTATTTATCGAGATATTTTTTTATTTCCTTAATACTATGATTCTTGTGATCTACTCGGCTGATACGATCTTCCATATGTTGCATTCCCAGTTTTTGTGCAATGGGGCTCAGTCTAATGTCGGCATTATCTTGGCGCAAAAGTATACGGTATTCCGCTCTAGAAGTAAACATACGATAAGGCTCTTTGGTCCCTTTATTGACTAAGTCATCTATCAATACTCCAATGTAAGCGTCAGATCTTTTGAGTACGAAAGGTTCTTTTTTATTGACTTTTAAATGAGCATTCATCCCTGCCATCATTCCTTGGCATGCAGCTTCTTCATATCCAGTGGTACCATTGATCTGACCTGCAAAAAACAGATTTTTAACCAGCTTAGTCTCCAAGGAGATCTGCAATTGTGTAGGTTGAAAGAAATCGTACTCAATCGCATAGCCTGGTCTAAACATCTTCATGTTTTCGAAGCCTACGATTTTTTTCAAGGCAAGGTATTGCACATCTTCAGGCAGAGAGGAAGAGAAGCCATTGACATATATTTCACAGGTATTCCAGCCCTCCGGCTCTACAAATAATTGATGCCGATCACGATCAGCAAAGCGATCTATTTTATCTTCTATTGATGGGCAATATCTAGGACCAAGCCCCCGTATTCTGCCATTGAACATAGGTGATCTATCAAAGCCTGTTTTAAGCTCCTCATGTACCTCTGGACTTGTATAAGTCACATGACAGGGCAATTGCTTGCTCGGAGTAGGTGTATCTGTGTATGAAAACTTAGAAGGGTCTTCATCACCATATTGTATTTCCATTTTGGAGTAATCCAAGGATCTGCCATCTAATCTGGCTGGAGTTCCAGTTTTCATTCTACCGGCTTCAAAACCTAATGTTTCGAGTTGCTCGGTGATGCCTGTAGAGGCTCGTTCGCCAGCACGTCCTCCGCCAAATTGTTTTTCCCCGATATGAATCAGTCCATTCAAGAAGGTTCCGTTAGTTAACACTACAGATTTAGCTTTTATCTCGATGCCCATCCCGGTATGCACTCCTTGGCATATGCCATCTTTGACGATGAGTCCAGTAATCATCTCTTGCCAAAAATCAATGTTTTCATGAGCTTCGAGCATCTCTCTCCATTTCCCCGCAAATAACATACGGTCACTTTGTGCTCTGGGGCTCCACATGGCAGGGCCTTTAGACTTATTGAGCATACGAAACTGTACCATCGTATGATCAGTCACAATGCCTGAGTATCCTCCCAATGCATCGATCTCTCGTACAATCTGACCTTTAGCTACTCCTCCCATAGCAGGGTTGCAAGACATCTGAGCGATGGTCTGCATATTCATGGTTGCAAGGAGGACCTTCGATCCCATATTGGCTGCTGCGGCTGCTGCTTCACAACCTGCGTGACCTGCACCCACTACTATTACGTCATATAATGGAAACATAGAGCTTCTTATTTGACCACAAAGTTAGCTATTTATGATCTCTTGAAAAGAAACATGAGGTATTGATCGTTAAGTACTTTACAAATAGAAAATATAGTAATATTATTGCGGCAGAATCCTTTAGAGTATCATTTCGTTATACCTAGGTCTATACAAGTAAAATAACATGGATTACCAATTAAGACAAATTGAGCAAAAAGCTCTTGAAATAAATCTTGACGACTCTATCTATGGCACTTTCGCCGAGATCGGAGCAGGTCAAGAAGTGGCCAGAAATTTTTTCCAAGCAGGAGCAGCAGCTGGTACGATAGCTAAGACGATGTCGGCATATGATAAGCATTATTCTGATACCATTTATGGTGCAGAAGATTCTGGCAGATATGTATGCGAAAGCCGATTGTATAAAATGCTAGACCACGAGTATGGACTGTTGGAAGAGCGTCTAGACCACGTAAGAGAGGATTCTAAATATTTTGCTTTTGCCGATACTGTAGCTGCGATTAATTACCAGCGTACGATCAAGGGCAATGGTTGGATGGGACTTCGATTTAGACTACGTCCCAATAGTAAACCAAATGACCTCGTGCTCCATGTAAAAATGTTGGATAATGATAATAGACTTCAACAAGAGGCTATAGGCGAGCTTGGAGTAAATATGCTTTATGCCTGTTATTTTTACCACTATGATCCCGAGATTTTGATCAAGTCACTCTTGGATAACCTCAAAAGTAGGATAGAGATCGATATGGTAAGGCTTACGGGACCAGACTTTGATGATGTGGATAATAGGCTGCTGAGCCTCTATCTAGTAAAGCATGAACTAACCGAGGTTTCTATGTTTAATGCTGATAAAAAAAGCATACATGCTTCTGAGTTTTTATATAAAAGATCTCTCATGGTTGTACGTGGACATTATCGTCCACCTACCTTAGTGACCGAAGATGTATTGAAGTCAAGCTTTCGTCAGTTTAAGAAAGACCCAAAAGTGGATCCCGAGCGATGCGAAATGGTCGTAGAAATGACTATGGAAAATTTAAAACATGAAGGTGAAATAGATAATGAAGATTTTATACAACGTGTAAACCTCATTAATGCCATGGGTATGAAAGTAATCATATCTAACTGTGTAAATCATCAGAAACTTATCAATTATCTATCCGATTATAAGATCAAAAATCTCGGACTAGTCATCGGTATCAAGGAACTATATCATATCATCAACGAAAAATATTATCTCAATCAAGATGGACGATTATTGGTGGCATTTGGAGAATTATTTACCAAGGATATAAGGATCTTTGCATACCCTGCTCTCAATGAGAAAAATAATGATCTTATGACTGCGACTAACCTTGAAGTCCCTGAAGGCATCAAGTTTTTATATAAGCACCTGATAGACAGTAAGCAGATTGTAGAAGTAGAAGACTATGACGAAGAGTTGCTCAAAATATTTCCTTTTAAGGTATTGAGGTCTATCAAGAGTGGCAAAGATGACTGGCAGGCACAGGTGCCTATCAAACTAGCTAAAATGATAATCGAGGAAGGATATTTTGGATATAAACAACAAGCATAAAATCTGTATGATCAGACTACTACTTTGTGTTTTGACCTTCGTAACATATTACTCATGCGGAGAACCAAATACTGAAAAACCAAAACCAGTGATGGAGAAAGAGCAAGAAATTACGACTGAGTTACCGCGCTATGACCTTCAGTTTCTTATGGGTAAATTTGATCCCAGTGACCATCCTGATTTTGTTAATATTGACGCTAAATATGCTGACCGTGGCGATCGTTATATGCATCGGGAGGCCTATATTTCATTTATTAAAATGTATGATGCTGCACAGCGAGAAGGCATTCAGCTGCAGATCAAATCTGCAGCTCGTAACTTCGATTATCAGAAAGGAATATGGGAACGTAAATGGTCTGGTCAAACAAAGATCAGTGATGGCACTAATATAAGAACCTTGCCTACCTCGGTCAAAAAAGCAATGAAAATCTTAGAATATAGTTCTATGCCGGGTACATCAAGGCATCATTGGGGTACTGATATTGATCTCAATTCATTTAATAATGAATGGTTTGAAAATGGAGAAGGACTGAAGTTGTATAATTGGATGTTGAGTAATGCTCAACTCTATGGATATGGACAACCTTATACGGCCAAAGGCGAGGCACGACCTGTAGGTTATAATGAGGAAAAATGGCATTGGTCATACTTACCAGTATCAAAAAACTTGACACAGCTAGCCGAAGACCAGTTTGACAATCATATGATCAAAGGCTTTGATGGTGCCGAAACAGCTACTGATCTTGATGTAAAATCTAACTATATCTTAGGGATCAATCAAAAATGTAAAAATTAGCAAAAAATGGCTCTTACACCTTCTAATATGTTAGCTCTTGGGACAGAGGCTCCAAACTTTCACTTACAAGATGCCGTAAGCGGCAATTATTTAAGTTTTGATGATATCAAATCTACTAAGGCGACAGTAGTAATGTTTATATGTAATCATTGCCCTTTTGTTATTCACGTCAATCCAGAACTTGTAAAGATCGCAAATGAATATAAGAGTAAAGGAGTTGCATTTGTAGCCATAAGTTCTAACGATGTCGAGAACTACCCCGAAGATGCTCCTGATAAAATGAGTATAGTAGCAAAGGTGTTAAAGTTCCCATTTCCTTATCTCTATGACAAAAGACAGGAGGTGGCAAAAGCCTATGATGCAGCATGTACCCCAGATTTTTACGTCTTTGATGGCGAATCAAAGTTACAATACAGAGGTAGATTAGATGATTCTAGACCAGGGAATGGAATTCCTGTCACCGGTAGTGACTTGAGAGTAGCTCTTGATGATGTTATTTTAGGTAAACAACCTACTGAAAATCAGATTCCTAGCATGGGATGCAACATCAAATGGAAAAAATGAAAAATTTAAGTAAAATTACTTGCATTTAAGTATCAAATAAAATTATCTTTGAGGTACATAACAACAACCCTTTTATAAGGCTTGAGAAAGTCTTAAGGCAGGTCTCCCCGACCTGCTTTTTTATTTTCTACGAGATAGTATTCTCAACGTAGCCAACTCTTTATATTTAGTAGTCACTTCACCTGCAGGATAACCAAAGTATGTTTTTCCTCCTTTTAAGTTTTTAGACACTCCTGATTTTGCAAGTATCACTGTATCAGACTCTATGAGTAGGCTCTGTGCTACACCTACTTGACCATACATAATAACTCGATCGCCTACGATGGTCTTACCCCCAATACCTACTTGCCCCGCCAAGAGGCAATTTTCTCCAATGACAACGCCATGTCCTAGATGTACTTGACTATCCAATTTGGTGCCTTTGCCTATGACTGTATCACCGCTTACACCTTTATTTATGGTGGCGCATGCACCTATCTCTACATGATCATGTATCACTACTCGCCCTCCAGAGGTCCATTTGGTATATTGATCATTTATTTTTTTGTAGTAAAATGCATCGGTACCTATCACGGTACCCGCTTGTATGTTGACATGATCTCCTATGACTGTATGACTACCGATATAGCAATTGACTTGTATATGACAATGGGCGCCTATTTTGACATGATGTCCAATAATGACATTAGGTTCGATAATGGCTGTTGGATCTATCTCGCAGTAATCTCCTCGGTTTTGAGTCAATGGTATAGTGGGGCGGAAATGACCTACAAGAGTATTATAAGCCTCAAAAGGATGTTGACATATGATAAGTGTTTTATCGGTCGTTTCTTTAGGTATACTGTCTATTATGATAAATTTTGCCGCCGAGGCTAGCATTTTTTTATAGTATTTGGAATTATCGACAAAGCTGAGATCTCCTTGCTCAATTTTGTGAATTTCATTGAGCCCTAGCACAAAATCCTCCTGACTACCAATAACCTGTTGGTAATCTATAAGCAATAATAATTGTTTGAGTGCGATGCCTTCTTTAAATCTCATTTTGTTTTGTATTTATCATTGAGTCCGATTCCTTTCCTGATCAGGGGTAAGATCCTGTGCAATCGAATGGTTTTCGTATCTTCTCGTTTAGCTACTGAGATATATTTTGCAAATTCTATTTGTTTTGATTTTGAGAAAGAATCAAAACTAGCTTGGTCTTGTGGATTTTGACTCAATGCATCTTTTAATAATGGAGGTATGACTAGTACTTTTTCTTTTTTGAAAATAACAATATTCCCTAATTTTTGATTTTCTATCGCTTCGTGGATGTACTCCAAAATTGGTTTTTTATTGAGGGTATCACTTTTAGAAAATCTCCAATGTCTCATAGCTTGTGTTTTTCCTTCTTGAGCATTGACCAATACACCTAGAGGATCACTTAAGGTTGCTCCTTGGAAAAACCATAAACCGTATGTTTTTTTGGTGGTACCTAACCCGACAATATTCTTATTATTCCAGGTGTATACAGGAAATTTCCATTTAAAAGTTTCTACCAGTTTGGATTGTAGTACAATAGCTCGTAGCTCTTGCAACTCGTGGCTCCAATAATTAGTCTCTATGTATGTTTTGATTTTAGGAAGCATTATTCTTGATTAGTATGGAGGTCTAATGTGCTTCCAGCCAATTTTCTCCGATATCCATACCTATAAGTATTGGTACTTTGAGATCAGGTAGGGCATCTTTCATTTCTCTCTCTACAATAGGTCTTATCGTATCTAGTTCTGATTTGACGACGTCAAAAACTAGCTCATCGTGTACCTGTAGGATCATTTTTGACTTAAAGCCTTCAGCCCTAAAGATACGCTGTATATTGATCATAGCTAGCTTGATCATGTCTGCAGCAGTACCCTGTATTGGGGTGTTTACAGCCATTCTTTCCGCATTGGATCTAGCGAGTGCATTACGGGAATTGATATCTCGAAGTCCTCTTTTTCGTCCGAGCAATGTCTGTACATGACCATGCTTACGAGCAAATTCTACGGTCTCGTCCATATACCGCTTGAGCCCCTTGAACTGTAAGAAGTAGTTTTCTATCAGTTCTTTGGCTTCACCACGGCTTATACCTAACTGACGCGATAGATTAGTAGATCCTGCACCATAAGTAATGCTGAAATTTACTGTTTTTGCATTTCTACGTTGATCACTCGTGACGTCATCGTATGGTACACCATATACTTTAGCGGCTGTTGCTCTATGAAAATCTTGACCATTGATGAATGCCTCCAGCATACCTTCGTCTTTACTGATCTCAGCTATAAGCCTTAGTTCTATTTGACTATAGTCTGCCGCTAAGAGAATATGACTCTTGTCCCTTGGTTCAAATGCTTTTCGGATCTCTCGACCTGCATCATCTCTGATTGGGATATTCTGTAAATTAGGATTTTCACTACTGAGTCTACCTGTTGCTGCTCTGGCTTGATTGAAGCTACTATGTATACGGCCGCTTCTAGGATTGACCAATAAAGGTAGTGCATCAACGTAGGTAGATTTTAGTTTTGAATATTTACGGTATTCAAGTATATCACTTACTATATCATGATTTTGAGCAAGTTCTGTAAGCTTTTCTACGTCTGTAGAGTATTGGCCTGAGCTCGTTTTTCTCCAGCGATATGGTATTTCTAGTCTATCAAATAATACCTGACCTACCTGTCGTGGAGAAGAAATATTAAATTCGACTCCAGCTTTTTCATAGATCTTCTTTTTTTGTTTCTCTATCTCATCGCCTAGTACTGCTGAGTAATTATTTAAGAAATCAGGATTGATGCGTACGCCTTCATACTCAATATCACTCAGTACATGTATGAGAGGTTCTTCGATATCATAGTAGATGTTAGTCAATTCATTATCATGGAGTTCTTTTTCCATGATAGCTTTGAGCTGATATGTGATATCGGCATCTTCTCCTGCGTATTCAGCGACTTTTTCGATATCCACATCTCTCATACTCAGTTGATTCTTGCCTCGTTTACCGATGAGATTCTCGATGGGTTCCATCTTATATCCCAGGTATGACTCGGATAGATAGTCGAGCTTGTGCCGCATATCGGGCTCACATAAGTAATGAGCAATCATGGTATCAAATAATGGTCCTTGTACTCGGATATTGTACCATTTTAAGACATTCATGTCATATTTGATGTTTTGTCCTATCTTGACTATTTCAGGATGTTCAAGTGCAGGTTTAAGATGAGCTACCAAGTTTTTGGCCTCATCCATGTCAGGAGGCACGGGTATATAATATGCCTTATGCGCCTCATAAGAGATAGCAATACCTACGAGCTCTACTTGATGAGCGTTGAGGCCAGTAGTTTCGGTATCAAAGCAAAATTCTTTTTGTTTAAGAAGTGTATCATTTAGCTCTTTGATACGATTGATATCATTGACAAGAATATACTCATGATCAGTATTGCTTAGATTTTTATCAACGATGGCATATGACTTGACTGCAGCTTTTTTCTGTACTGTAGCTTGATTACTTGATGCCGATCCAAATAGACTTGTCTGCTGAGGTGCAGGACTGTCATTCCCTAGTATTGATTTAGCTAAAGTTCTGAATTCCAGTTCTTTGAATAATGATGTTAGCGCTTCTTTATTGACTTCCTCTAGCTCGTAGAGCTTTGCATCGAATTGAATAGGAACCTCAAGGTCAATGGTTGCCAATTCTTTCGAAAGTATAGCCTGATCTTTAAAATTGATAAAATTTTCCTTTTGCTTACCCTTGAGTTGATCTACATTATCCAAGATACCTTCCATGCTATCATAGGCTTTCAATAGTTTTACGGCAGTCTTAGCACCTACGCCGGGTACACCTGGTATATTATCGACACTATCACCCTGCAGACCCAATATATCGATGACTTGGTCTACTCGTTGTATGTCCCATTTTTCTTTGATTTCTTCTACTCCCAATATATCTACACCATTACCTTGACGTGAGGGTTTGTACATATAGATGTTATCTGATACGAGCTGGGCATAATCCTTGTCTGGAGTCACCATATATACTGTAAATCCTACTTTTTCCGCCTGTTTGGCTAATGTACCTATGACGTCATCTGCTTCATAGTTTTGTACGGTAGCTATGGGGATGTTGAATCCTTTTACCACTTCATGTATAATAGGTAGTGCTTTGGTAATATCTTCTGGCTGCTCTTGCCTATTGGCTTTATATGCAGGGTAGTTTTCATGACGAAAAGTAGGACCTTTAGGGTCAAAAGCTACTGCAATATGACTTGGTTTCTGATTTTTGATGATATCCCAAAGGGTTCGGGTAAATCCTGTAATGGCACTTACATTTAGCCCCTTGGAGTTGATCAGTGGGCGATTGATAAACGCATAATGTGCTCTATATACAAGGGCATGACCATCTAAAAGAAATAATTTTTTTTCTGACATTCTCTCTACTTCATTTTGCCGAGGTAAGATAAGCCTAAATGATCATCCAAAAAAAAAGCCCGACTAAAACTAGTCGGGCTGTGTAAATTTATATGTTCAATTAGAACCCATAAGAGAGTCCTAGTGAAGTATAAGACTGTGTATCTGTTGATTCAAATTCATTGTTCCTTAGACCAAAGCCTACTCCAACACCAATTCCTTTCCAAATCTCGAAAGAGAATTGAT
>JAHDGW010000245.1 GCA_020631635.1 Saprospiraceae bacterium | reverse complement strand
CTCTTTTTTAGTCATGCTTGTGTTAGCAGCATCACCGAGTAGTCTTTCGATGTTATTCATCTTCTTTACAGACTTTCTGATCGTAGAGAAGTTAGTCATCATACCTCCTAACCATCTTTCCGTGACGAAAGGCATGTTAACAGATTTTGCTGAATCTTTTACGATATCTTTTGCTTGTTTTTTAGTAGCAACAAACATGATCTTACGACCTGACTTAGCGATAGACTTGAGTGCAGATGCTGCAGTATCAAGACATTCAGAGGTTCTATTTAGATCAATGATGTGGATACCTTTACGCTCCATGAAGATGTACGGTAGCATTTTAGGGTTCCATTTTCTTTTCATGTGACCGAAGTGAACGCCTGCGTCTAGTAATTCTTTATATGTGGGTTTAGACATTTCTTTGTGTTATTAGAAGTTCCTAAATAAATAGATAAACAATCGAATAAGTCGATTACCTTTTTGAGAATTGGAAACTCTTTCTCGCCTTTGGTTTACCGTATTTTTTACGCTCTACCACTCTCGAATCACGAGTTAAATACTTTTTCTCTTTTAAAAGCTTTCTGTTTTCCTCATCGATCTTTACTAGTGCTCTTGAGATCGCAAGACGAACTGCCTCTGCCTGACCTTTAAAACCACCACCATTCACGTTTACTTTTGCATCATATTGACCCTCTACACCTACGGTACGGAATGGATCTTCGATATTGAACTGTGTATGTACCACTGGAAAGTATTCTTTCATCGTCTTTCCATTTACAGTAATAGTACCTTTACCTTCTGTAAGATATACTCTGGCTACAGAGGCTTTTCTTCTTCCTATTGCGTTAATCATTTCCATAGTCTACTATTTGAGGGCTTGAGGTTTTTGAGCTGCATGCGGATGCTCTGCTGCGTCATACACAAATAATTTTTTGTACATCGCTCTTCCAAGCTTTGTCTTAGGAAGCATACCTTTTACAGCATCTTCGATGACCTTAATAGGTCTTTTATCGAGTTGCTCCTTAGCCGTACGTCTTCTTTGACCTCCTGGATAGCCCGTATAACGGATATATTCTTTTTGATCTAATTTGTTACCCGTAAATCTTACCTTATCGGCATTCAATACGATTACGAAATCACCCGTATCTACATGAGGAGTAAAGCTAGGCTTGTGCTTGCCTCTCAATACAGTAGCAATCTTAGTCGCTAGACGACCTACGATCTCTCCTTCCGCATCAACTACGTACCAATCTCTCTTCACCGTTTCCTTCTTGGCAGATTGGGTTTTGTAACTTAATGTATTCACTTGATCTATTTTATAGTTTTCAAAGCGCTTATCGCTAAGCGGCTGCAAATGTATATTTCTATTTTATTGAAAGCAAGCTTTTTTACTCTAATTTTTGAAAATATTTTTCATAACTCGCTGAAAAACAGTAAAAATATCGCATCATTTTGATTTCGTAGTCTTCATGTAGAGATGTGAGCTATTAAAGTGGGAGTGATCAGATTCTAAATACTAGCGATGTATGGGATTCATTTGCATAATCATATTCTTTACTGGCTATTACCAATAGCAATATAAATCAATACTGCCAAAGCTGGCAATACGATACCTGAAGTCCATCCGGCAGCTTTACCTCTTGTTCGCAATCCTAGATCCAATTGATAAAAATTACTTGCTGGATACTTAAAATTATCCAATCGATAAGAGCCTCCAACATATACGCTAGCATGTCTACTGAAATCATACGAGACTTCACTTGCTAAGGACATACCATCTATTACATCGGAGGTACGATATAGCGATCCGATATTAAGACTTATGGATTGTTTATTCGTAAAAAACCTCGATACACGTGCAAATACTCCAAAATCACCCCACCCTCTTATCGTGGAATATGCACTTATAGAATATTTTTGATTTAGACGCTTAGTAAGTCCTATATTTAGATTTAGCGCCAAGGAGTAATTATGATCAAACAACCGCTCCCTCCTATATGCATAAAGGTCAAACTCATATAAAAAGCTACTCTTACTGTATTGTCTACCGACAATATTATTTTCTATTGATTCATTGCTAAGCCCTGTCTGAGCATGTACCTGACAAGACAGCAAAACAAATATTGAGATCTCAAAAAATAACTTCATTTGGGTATTATATGACATAAAATGTAACGACTTGATCATCAAAGATAACTTCTGATATTCTATAAATAAGACAATACGAGAGTTGCGTATAACTACGTAATTCATTACGTCTATTTACCCATATTCTCTAGCATAAAGCAATACATTATACTGATTTACAGTGATTTACAAAATATTCTGTGATAGCTTTTAATTCATAATTCTATTTTTTACTATTATCGTAGAAGTATCACTATAAGAATATTATTTCTATGTCAACACCTTTCAAATCAACAGATGGCTCATGGGTAAGCATCAATGAAGCTCGTACGCATATCCAACAATATCAAGCCAGTAATCAGTATCAGGAAAATAATAAAGTGAAAGCTATATATTATGGAAAAGATAAACTCGAAAGTCTCTTAGCACAAGATGGTTGTATGGGACTGAGGGCATACTTTGGGCTCAGAAGTAAAAACGGGAAAAACTTGCCAGCTCTTTATTTTGTAGGATGCGATGAAGATGGAAACGATATGCTTGAAGCATCACTTGTGCTAGACCTGGGTAGACCATGTCCTACTGATTGTCCGCCAAAAACTAAGCTTGGATAGAATATAGGAATTACTAACGAAAAAAACGGGGTGTTATATAATTGGGAGTATATCGGTAATTTGAATTATATTCCCTTTATGGAGTCTATATTGGGTACTTGTTTGCAATTCTCGGTAGTTATTCCATTGATATATGGGATACTCCAATGGAGAAAACTAGATCGTTTTTTTAAGTTGATAGTTGTTCTTTGTGGGGCATCTTTACTTTTTGATTTGACTGGTAATTACATAAGGAGTCTGGGCATGTACAATTTACCTGTACTCCATACATTTGCTGTGGTTCATGTATATCTGATGACCAAAATTTGGCCTCCTTTTTTTAAAGAGCATGGTCGGTTGTATCAATGGACTTTGCCATTTGGGTATATTTTAATGATTGCACTGATTCCTTGCATTTTTATAATTGATCCCACCGCTTTTAGGATAGTTTACATGATAACCCATTTGTATTCCTTGTTATTTGGCTTACTATATTATCTATGGAAAACGCAACACATAGATAATCATATCAGCCTACATGAGCCTAAATTTATCCTTGCATCAGGACAGATTATGCTGGCATTATGCACCTGTATTCTGGCAGGCACCTCATTTCTATTTCAAGGTGATGATTACTATACCATATGGCTCACAAGGCAAGCTTTCTATACGATGTACTATGCCTGTGTATTATATGCTATACATTTAGAAAGCAGAATATAAAAAATACCTTAGTAGGATGTCGCACATTGTTATCATATTGATAAGCATCATATTGTTACTCTTTTTTGGAGTATTTCTCCTATTCATCATTCGATATACCAAAAGCGTAATTCGCCATAACAAAGAACTTCACAAAATAGAATTGGAAACCGAAATTTTTAAAAGGACAGAAATCATCAAGACTCAAGAAGCGGAGATACGGCGCATAGGTAATAATATACACGATGACATAGGTCCAACGCTCATGGCAATCAAAATGAAAACTAATCGTCTAATCCGAGAGCTGGGCAAACCCAATGACCAACATATTGAGTTACTAGGAATGATCCAAAATTGTATCCAAGATGTAAGAGGCATTTCTCACAGTTTATACCCTCAAACACTAGAGTCACTGGGGCTCGAAGATGCCATTGCTGATCTAGCAGAGCGCATACACAATGATCACAATATTGAAGTAAATTATAAATTTGAACCTAAATTTGGTTCACTACCGCCTGCATCAGAGCTGGCCCTATATAGGATCATCCAAGAATTTTGTAATAATTCTATAAAACACAGTGAATGCGATGAGATTAGGCTCTTATTAGACAAGGTAGATCATCTACATTTTATTAATTTAGCAGATAACGGTACTGGATTTGACGTAGATCATAATCAAAGAGGACTTGGCTTGAAAAGTATGAAAATGAGAGCAGAGCTTGGAGATTTTGATTTTAAATTGAAAAGTGATTCAACTGGTACCTACATAGAATTGAAAGCAAGATTTCGTCATGAGCACTAGAGATATTAATATTGGAATTCTCGATGATCACAAATTATTCAGGTCTGGTATATCTGAGCTTATCAAAGATCAGGATGGTTTTGAAGTACTGATCTCTGTAGCAACTAGGGAGGAACTTTTATCTAGATTAAGGGCAAATATTATTGACATACTACTTTTGGATATCCGACTCAAAGATGATCGTGGCGAAGATGTATTAAAAGAAATCAAAAAACAATACCCTGATATCAAGATAGTCATGCTTACCATGCATAGCGAAAATAGCTACCTTATCAAAATGGTTAAGCTCGGTGCTGATGGATACTTAGTCAAAGACTGCGAACCTGACGAACTGATCAAAACACTCAAAAATGTCTATACGTATGGTAAACATTTTAGCTCCACAGCGACGAGCAACATGATCAGAGGCATGAGGAAAGAGGAGGAGAAAATAAAAAATGGAGAATACCTCAAACCCTATGAAGTAAGTGTAATCAAATATCTGAGTGAAGGAAAAACTGCAGAAGACATAGGACTAATCATGCATAAAAGCCCTAGAACTGTAGAGGGTTATAAGCAAAAGCTACTTGAAAAAACAAAGACTAAAAATACTGCAGAACTGGTATCGTGGGCATATAAAGATGGCTGCCTATAGTCAGATTAAATAATTATTCTCGCTCAAAAATCACTTGTATACCATCAACAGGAGTATTATCAAA
>JAHDGW010000244.1 GCA_020631635.1 Saprospiraceae bacterium | reverse complement strand
CTAACACGTTTCTATTCATAAGTCCATTAAGATTTAAGAATCTCTGTAAAAATATACTTAAATTACCTGAACAACTGTTGGATATGTTTAAAAATTTAGGAGTCTTTTATCTCATTTTACTTTTTCAAATCCTTACACATGCTCAAGGTTTAGATCAAGATTTGTTAATTCACTATAATTTTGACGGAAATTATCTAGATAGTTCGCCAAATAACTACCATGGATTACCATCAAATACTTTATTTACGCATGACTGGGATAACAATCCAGAAAAAGCTGTTCTACTAAATGGAAATTCTTGTATAGAACTCCCTAATACTCCTCATTTAAAACCAGATTTCCCATTTAGTGTCTCATTTTGGCTTTTCCCGCAAGTAAAGTATGAAAGGGCAGAAGGTATATTTGGTAATGATCAAACATTAGACAACTATTATGGAGCGTTCGCATCTATTCTGAAGAATGGAAAACTTATGGTAGGTTACGGAGATGGATGTGGCTCTACTGATTCGTCATGTAGAAATACAAAAGTTACAGAGACGGCTTTCTTAAACGACCAGTGGTATCATTTAATTTTAAATTATATTTCAAATGACAAGATTGATATATATGTAAATGGATGTTTGGTAAATTCTGATTGGAATGGTGGCGGAAGTGAGACTCTCAATTATTCTAATAAGGCTGGAGCCCTCGGCAAAAAAGATCATTCGGACATTTTTTCTAATCCAATTGGATTTTTTCATGGAGCACTTGATGAATTCTACTATTGGTCAAGATCAATTTCTGAAGAAGAAATAGTTTTACTTACCGATAACGTATTTGAAATTGATGATAGATTGATTAAATATAATGGTTGTGACAATGATAACTTCAGTATAGTTATAAATGGTACAACCTATAATCAAGAAAACCCAAATGGTATCGAGCAATTCAGTAACAGTTTTGACTGTGACTCTACTTACATAATAGATTTAAATTTCTATCCAAATAGCAGTAACTTAATTGATACTCTTATTTGTGATGATCCTCAATATAGTATATCTATCGGTAGTGAAATGTTTAATCTCAATAATCCATCTGGTCAAACCACTCTCGTTAATCATAATGGATGTGATTCTGTCATCTTTATTGATTTGATCTTCTCTCAATCATCAATGGATACTATAGATTTCATTTCCCAAAATAGTGATGACGGAGTTGAGGTAAATGGAGTAATATACAACATTGACAATCCTACTGGAACAGAGTATTTGACTAATCAATACGGGTGCAACTCTACGATAGTAATCAATCTAAACTTTACTCCTTTTGTTGATTGTGATATTTACATACCCAACATATTCTCTAACAATTTTATAGATGAAAATTCAGTATTTAGCATATATGAATCAGATAATTGTTTGGTTCATACATTTAATGAAGTTAAGATATATGACCGCTGGGGTAATCTAGTATATCATTCAGATAATAGGACTTTCAAATGGAATGGAATCTCCTACGGTGAATTAGTGAATGAAGGTATTTATACTTACCTCATAACTTATGATAATTCGGTAAAATCGATCACTGGAAATGTATTATTCTTGAAATAACAATTTAATAGAAAATATTCCTTTCCACCGGTAAATTCTCACAAACTTCCCCTGATCTTTAGTAATTATAGCCTCTATTTTATTAAAATACAGAATATAGAACCAAAGTACTGTATAAAGACCATTGAGTAAAATAGGTTTCGATTTTACCATCCGCTTCATGCAAGAAAAAGTACCAATAACAAATCCGTATCTGAGCTTATGAAAAACCTCTGCATTCAATCTTGCAGATTTTTGCCATCCTATATAATGATTCGTTTCTCTATAGTGTTTGACAGTTAATTCAGGGATAACTTTGACAATCCATCCATGATATCTTAAAACAAACTCATCGGCGCTGTCCCATCCCATACTTTTTCGTAAGCCTTTCATTTCAATAAAAGCAGCTACCCTATACGTTTTAAGAGCACCTCTTACGTGGTCTAGCTTCGTGAGACCTTCAGAAATCCATTTCCCATCATAAATACTGCATATACCACCTACTAATCCAAACTTACTATTTGATTTAAAGTGACTCTGTATCTTCTGTATATAATCGACTGAAAACTCAAGGTCAGCATCAAATTTACTAATCAAATCATAAGCTTCTAATTCGATACCGGCAAGACCTAAATCAAAAGCGGCCACTATTTTGGATCCAATATTTCTGGATTGTTTTTTATGATTAGTTACAATATTTACCCAATCATATTTTACGGTAAACTTTAGTACCTCCTCTCGAGTATTATCCGTAGAACCGTCATCCACTATGATTAAATTATCTGGTTTTTGGCTTTGATTGACCATAGACTGTATTACCCTAGCAATATTTTGCTCCTCGTTGTATGCGGGTATGATCACTACATGCTTCACATCATAAAGGTAGTTTTTCCATTTTAAATCAAGCCTACATACCTTTGGCAGAACTGATTACCTTTATACTATCAAAATTAATTTGAAGAATACAATTCACATACTAGTAATTGCATATTATTGGCCGCCAAGTGGAGGAGCCGGGGTACAACGTTGGCTAAATTTATCAAGTCTGCTGATCGATCGTGGTTATGAAATCACCGTTTTCACTCCTGATCTAAGCGAGTATCCGCAACACGATGATACTCTGGTACAATCTATTCATTCGGATATTAGTCAATGGAAAACACCAATATTTGAACCCTATAATATTGCAAGACTTGTAAGGTTAACCACTGCAAAAAAATATTCTGGATTCTCAGATTCTCAAAAAGTAAGCTGGAAAACCAAATTGAGTCAATGGATCAGAGGCAACCTTTTCATTCCAGACGCCCGCAAGTTTTGGATTAAACCTTCCATAAATTTCTTATCTAAAAAATTAGCTGAGTCGCCTATTGACCTTGTGATATCGACTGGGCCACCCCACTCTATGCATCTCATTGCTAGAGGGCTAAAGTTGAAATTTCCGCATATGAAGTGGATTGCCGATTTTCGAGACCCCTGGACAAATGTGGAATATTATCACCAATTGAGATTATCAAAATGGGCTGATCAAAAATATCGAAAGCTAGAAAAATCTGTATTGCAAAAAGCCGACAAAGTAGTGACAGTAAGTAATGCTTGGGCTAGTGAATTTGATGAACTTGGTGCAAATCAAACGGCCGTCATCAGGAATGGTTATGCCAAACGTATATCAAGTGATAAAAGCGATAAAAAATCGGGAATTGGCATTTGTTATCTAGGTCTATTAGGCGATAACAGGAATCATCCCAAATTGTGGGAAACAATACAGACGATCCTTTCACAAAATATTGATCATAAATTTACCATCGCTGGAAATTTAAGTAGTAAAGTTGCAACCGAAATCGAGAACAATGCTTTTAATCATCAGATAAAGGTCCTCGGCTTTATAGATAAAGACAGAGTAGAACAGTTATTGATCTCAAATGATATTTTTATACTGTCTATCAACGATGGATCTAATGCCAGCGGTCGAATACCTCTAAAATTATATGAATATCTATCTACAGAAAAAGCCATTGTATGTTTTGGTCCATCACATGCGCAAGATGTAAAAAAGTTGATCAATGACTATCCTAAAGGTTTGTTTATAGATATAAATGATCCTAACAAATTAGATATCAATACGTGGTACCCTCAGATAAAGTCAATAGATATCGATCAGAATTATATCGAAAAATTTAGTTTTCGGCATAGTGCCGACCAGTATGATACATTGATCAAAAAAATTACTTCTTGATATAAGAACAAATAATTCCAGTAGCCATGGCCGCATTTAAAGACTCTGCTTGATTAGTCGGTGCGGAGTAGATTGTTAGTAAGATATCAGATTTACCCTGTATCTCTCTAGAGACTCCTTTACTTTCATTACCTATCACAATTATTCCAGATGACATCTTTGGGAGTATTTCCAACCCTACCGTTCCATTTAGAGACGACGATATTTTTGGAATATCTGGAAACTCGGTACAAAATTCATCAAATGTGACACATACTCTAGGCACTCTCCATATACTGCCCATAGACGACTGTATTACTTTGGGGTTGAAAACATCTACACTACCTTTAGGCAGTACTACTGCCTCTATTCCAAACCACTCTGCTACCCTCAGTATAGTACCCATATTCCCAGGGTCTTGTATTCTATCTAAGTACAAATACCAGGCGTCTGCTGATAAATCTTTAAGTTTTGTTAAACTCATCCTCTTTGCTACCAATAAAACTCCTTGAGGCGTTTTATGAGTGGATATTTGCTTAAAGTCTTTCTCATCGCATCTATAGCATGTAATTCCCAAGTATTTGATTGCATGATAATTTTTGCGGTACCAGTCATCCCTACATACCAAAAATTCGATATCTAAGGGTTTTTGCTGAATAAACTCCAATGAAATTTTATCACCTTCGATCACGAATTTGTCATACTTTTGACGTGCCTTGGCGGATTGCAAATTTTGACAATATTTTACTTTCTCTTTGGAGAGGGTGATTAGTTCAGACATCATATTCATAAAATTAAAAGGAATATCAATACAGGGATCTATATAAAACTGCTTTTCTTCCTTCTCGTCTTGACGAGTATGATGAGTTCTTGCAATACCAGCAAGTATCTCAGAGAGGATCAGTCTATAGTGGTGAAAAATAGAATCATCTACGAGGGTGAAGAGCACATAGATGATAAACTTAGCCTTACCACTGATTTGAATACTTTTATACAGCAAGAGCCCAATAATAATTTCTTATTGATATACCCAAGGGAATACTTCTACTTAAAACATTCTTCTCCAGGTGACACCAGCTGGTACCATAACTGGCTAAGGAATGATATAGGTGAGCCTCCTACGCT
>JAHDGW010000243.1:1624-4935 GCA_020631635.1 Saprospiraceae bacterium | reverse complement strand
AATATTATTTTTGGGTCGATGGCTGCGCAGGTTCGGTATGTAATTATGAGATAGAATTGGATCAAGGAGCTGGAATTTTTGTAATTCCAGAACCGACAGATATTATATGTGACTTACCAGACTGCAATACTGCTAATAGTCCAATTGATATTTGTCAAGGAGCAACCGATGTCAATTTTGAGCTAGTTGACTTAGATCTCGAAATTGATTATCTCTGGACTATCACACCATCTAATTCTGATTATCCTGATGGTTTGCATCCAACCAATCCTAATAGTACAAACTATACAGGTATGAGTTCTTATCATAGTTCTTGGAGCTTTAACGAAGCTGGACTCTACACAATATGTAATACAGCTACTAACGGCTGTGATACTTCCGATCCTATTTGTATTAATGTAGAGATAACTCCTATTGAGCCCGAGCAATTTGAAGATAAATTCATTTGTGAAGGAGATTTTCCATACACAGTACCTAATGATGAGGATCCTAATGGAGATGGTATAGGTTGGCAAGGTGGTGCGATCAATGCACCTGGTGGTGTTGATATCATGGCTATAGCAACTAATGATTTGGGCTGTACCTACGAACAATTTATTACGGTCAATCAATTATTAAATGCACCTATCAATGAAATAGATACGGTACTTTGTTTAGATGAAACGATCGTAGTTGGAGGTATAAATATTAATTCGAATGCTCCTAATCCTTTTCAGATTGATCTACCAGGTCAAGCGGCGAATGGATGTGATAGTACTATTGTATTGACATATCAAGTCGTCGCCATGCAAGGTCAACTTACAGTTTCAGAATGTAGTCAAGGAGTCGTAAATATAACAGCAGATACTAATCCCAATCCATTTAGTTTATCTACTACTTATGATGAGGTAAATTATAATTGGGTCAATTTAGACAATCTTAATGATTTTTTCTCCGCTGATCTTGATGGTATCCCTGAAAATCTACAAGTTAATCAAGGTGGTAATTATTGCTTGACAGTGGAGTTGACCTTAGATGGTGTAACTTGCTTATTCCCATTAGGATGTGTTGAAATTGATTTTACAGACTTTATGCCCAATCCTCCAACTCCAGATATTACTTGGGAAACTAATCTCTGTCAAGATGCGGGTGTCATAACTTACTCTGTCATGACAGATCCCACAGCTAACTTTGAGTCTTGGAGATGGACACTTGATGGTGTTGAGTTTGATCCCAATAATCAATCAAATTCGGTTGATATTGATTGGTCTACAACTACTCCAGGAGAACTATGTGTCCGAGTTGTAAGTGATTGTGGACAAAGTGATTTTTATTGTGAAACTATTACTGTTGTTCCAGATGCAATACCTAGTATAGCAATGATACAATCTGCCTGTGTAGATTCTATAACAATAGTTGAGCATGATGGATTAATAGAACCAGATTACACATTCTATTGGGATTTTAATGGAGGAAATGTACAGAATGGGGCAGATGTCAATGGTCCAGGCCCATTTGATGTAGCTTGGCCTACGTCTGGTACAAAGACCGTTTCTCTCTACATCGATAATTTCACATGTAGATCTGATACGGTAACAAGTAATGTGGATATTGTATCAAGAATAGAAAGCCCAATGCTTGCATGTATGTCTGATATAAGCTCTGTGACCGTGAGTTGGCCTTTTGTAACAGATGCTGATGGTTATGAAGTAAGCTATGAAAATCCTGTAGGTACCCCTAATACCGTTATTTTAGATGACCTTACTAATTTCCTAACGGTAAGTGGTCTAGCTGAAGGAGTAGGTATAGAATTTACAGTAATTGCCACTAACTCTGGGCCTTGCGGCAATAGCTTACCATCTAATACGACATGTACTACTCAAAATTGTGTACAACCTACGTTGATGTTTGATATTGATCCAGATCAGGATACCATCTGTCTTGTCAATAATATCATGCCTATAGAGATTTCCGTTATCATTGATGACACCAACATGTCTCAGTTCGATAGTTGTGTTTTTCAAGGATCTTGTATTACTTCCTTTGAGTGTTTGCCTAATGAAGGAATGGCTACGGCAATATTTGACCCTACTTTAGCTCAACAAGGAGCTAATACTATCACATTCATTTATTATGAATCGGGATGTGTTACCAGTACTAATACCACTATTTATGTATTTGATCTGCCGATCGCGTCTTATACACAGACGGCTGATACCCTCTGTATCAATGAAGAAGCAGCCCTCAGCTATGATGGCGGATCTAATCCAGAGTCATACGACTGGGGTAATTTTGGAAATGCAAATACCGTCAATGGTAGTGATGGAAACTATAATTTAAGTTGGGATAATCCAGGAATGTATGTAGTGACTCTTAGTGTAGATAGAAATGGATGTACGTCAGAGCCATTTCAGCATATTTTTGTAGTACAAGACACGTTAGCAGCTCCTATGATCACATGTATGTCTACCTCCAATTCTATACTATTTCAGTGGGATGATATTGCCAATAGTGAAAACTATGAGTTGGTGGTTGATGGTTCACCTCTGGGTATTCAAGATACTACTAGCTATTTTGTTGATAACCTTAGTCCGGGCGATGAAGTGGAGCTTATTGTGATGGCTAATTCTGAGAATGCATGTCCCAGTACCATGACAATGGTAGAGTGCATTGCAGAAAATTGTCCTTTGGCTAATATTCAATTGAGTATTCCAGATACGACTATCTGTATCAGTCAGAATACGATTATTGATATTGATGTAGATATTGATATCCCAACGACTGATGGTACAACTAGTTGGACCGGAAATGGTGTAAACACAATAACAGGAGAGTTTGATCCAGTAGTGGCTGGTGTAGGAACACATGTCGTAACATATATGTACGAAGAATTAGCCTGCCCATATATGAGTTCTGTAACCATCACAGTACTAGCTGACCCAATAGCAAGCTTTGCTATAGATTCACCTATTTGTGTATCTGATAATGCCAATATTACATATAACGGTGATACAGGGATGTCTTATTCTTACTCTTGGACGCTCGATGGTGGTCAAGAGCAATCTACTGGCGTAACAGGAACTGATGCGGTATCATGGGATACTCCAGGCACATATATGGTATCTGTTTTTATCAATAACGGAGTTTGCGATTCTGCACCATTTTCTCAAGAAGTGATTGTAGATCCTTTGGTGCCAGATCCAAATATCCAATGTGTACCTGAGATCGATCAGATTACCTTTACCTGGGATAGTAATGATTGTGCTGATATGTATATGGTATTTGTAGACGGCGTTATCGTAAATACACAAAGTGATACGTTCTACATAGTG
>JAHDGW010000243.1:0-1614 GCA_020631635.1 Saprospiraceae bacterium | reverse complement strand
TGGATTGACAGAAGGTCAATCAGTGGACTTTATGATTGATATTATAGGATTATGTAGTTGCCCAGGAGGTAGTTATGACCTTACATGTATAGCTACTCCATGCCCCAATGTAAGTATTGACTTATCTGATAACTTTACAGAGCTTTGTCTCAACCAGTTAGAGGGGCCTATAAATCTAATTGCTTCAGTCACAGGTGGTGATCCTGCGATAAGCGGTGTTTGGAGCGGTGATGGAGTATCACAAGATGGTATGTGGGATGCTCCTGCCAGTGGAGTAGGGATTTTCAATTTTGATTACACATATTCTATTGACGGCTGTGACTTTGTTGAATCAATTGAGGTTCAGCTATTTGGAGAGCCAGATGCTACAGTGATTGTCAATAACCCACCTTGTCCTGAAGATGGCGATACAGGCAGTATCGAAGTATTGCCAGTAGGTGGTAGTGGAGACTATGAGTTTTTAGTGGACGGAGAATTATTCTTAGAGAATATTATAGATAATATCGCAGGTGGAGCACATTCATTGATTGTGGTAGATGATAATGGTTGTGAGGTTGCTCTTACTTTTAGTATTGATCTTCCTGCTACGTTTAATATTGAACTCACGGGAGATCGTCTTTTGAGCGCGGGTGATGCAGCTCAGATCATTGTCGAAACAAATATTTCTTCATCTGTTGTTGATTCTATTGTTTGGACTCAAAATGGGGTAGTAGTGGATTGTACATCGCCACCAGATTGCTTCACTTTTGATTTTACAGCTGGTGAAACCACCCAAGAGTATTGCGCCACTCTATATTATAATGGAGAGTGTCAAATCAGTGATTGTCTGATTATCGAAATTCAACCAGACATACCGATGGTATATATCCCCAATTCCTTTTCACCTAATGGTGATAACATCAATGACATGTTTAAAATTGGTGTTAGTGATGGAGTGATTGCGATCAATTCTTTCTTGATCTATGACAGATGGGGAGAGCTTGTGTATTTTGCGCCAGAAACTGCGCCATTGATGATGATTGAAGATATAGGTTGGGATGGTACTTTTAAAGGTGAAGACCTACAACCTGGAGTATATGTGTATGTCATTTCAGTGAGTACAATTCTGTCTGAAAATGAAGTATACACAGGAGATATTACTATAATCAGATAATATAAGTTGATTTAGTTCAATGAATATTTTCAAGCAAATAAAAAGCCGAATCGCTTATAGCGGTTCGGCTTTTATTTTTCTTCATAACGGTTATAAAACCGAATAGGTCATGTATCTATAAATATACGATATCTGCATCCGGGGCATTTTTTTGGACGGATGCAATGCCATTATTCATTCCAGATTCGGCAGCATACATTTGACTAGATCCTATGATTTGTTTGTTTTTAGCCAGAATGCTAAAGTGATGTTTGCCATTTTTAGCCACCTTACGGTCAAAACTACTATCGTCTACACTATTAGTTTGTACAGATTTTATTCCATTTTCACAGCTTGCTTTAGAGGCATAACCCTGACTAGTCAAAATTACTTGACCATTACCTGCTTTGAGGTTAAAATAGAACTTTTCATTTTTTTCGCTTTTGAATACTTCGAACTTTGCCATAATCTACTTCTTTAAA